>NZ_CAWNJO010000069.1:0-23226 GCF_963874835.1 Vibrio sp. V12_P9A6T4
AAGCCACTGCTACTGTGATCACAGATACATAACGTAAGTGAAGCGTAATCATGATCGAAATTGGCAGTAAAGAATACCGAAAAGTCACTTGGGGACTTGCGCTCGGCTCGTTCTTAGTCTTTTGTAATCTCTATCTTTTTCAGCCAATGTTGCCCTACCTTGCTACGCATTTTGCGGTTTCAGAAACCCAAATTAACTGGTTATTTGCCGCATCAACCCTCGCACTCTCCGTCAGTTTAGTCCCTTGGGCAATCAGCTCTGAATCCTTTGGCCGCCGCAAAGTGATGTTATTAGGGCTATTCATGATGCCATTAATCGGCAGCTTAATGTTGATCAGCCAACAGCTATGGGTGCTGGTTTTAACACGTGCACTAATGGGCGTCGCATTGGCCGCCTTTGCTTCGGTTGCCGTGGCTTACATGGCTGAGGAGCTTTCGCCTCAAGCATTTAGCCAAGCGATTGGCGGTTATATTGCTGCGAATTCATTAGGTGGCATTAGTGGCCGAATTTTAGGCGGTATATTGACCGATGCCTTTGGCTGGCAACAAGCCGTGATTGTGATTGCCATACTTACTTTCGTATGCGCCATGATTGTGCTGTGGTTACTACCCATTCAACGCAATTTCACGCCGCAACGAGGCTTGTTCTTTCACCACAATCGTGCGCTGGTAAAACATCTTTCTAACCGCACACTGTGGCTAGCGATGCTGATTGGTGGTACTAACTTCGCGCTGTTTGTTAATCTCTACTCAGTGATGGGCTTTCGGCTTGTCGCCGAACCCTACTCGCTACCGATTGGCTTAGCATCATTGATCTTCCTATGTTATTTGGCGGGAACACTCAGCTCGAAACTGACCGCTAACTGGACAAAACGCTACAATGCCATTTCGGGCATGATGTTGGGAGCCTTGCTCAGTTTATCGGGGATGTGGCTAGCCTTGGTTGAATCAATCCCGTTTATGCTGATCGGTTTAATGTTGATCAGTTTCGGCGCCTTTTTTACTCATACGCTCGCCTATTCATGGGTGAGCCAAAAGGCCAGCAGCGCAAAAGCAACCGCGACCGCTCTGTATTTGGTTCATTATTATGTGGGTGGCAGCCTCGGCGGGTTTTTCCTACTCTATTGCTGGCAAAATGGCGGTTGGGCGGTGGTGGTTTCGGGTGGAATGGTGTTGTATGTGACGATGTTTTTTCTCTGTTGGAAATTGCGCCATGATGACCGCGCCCTTGCACACCGCCAGCCGCTGCATGAATTGATCAAGTAGTGTTATCCACTCACTTTATCAAAAGACTCATGTTATGCTTGCGCCAAATTGACTGTTTTAATAAGCACTATGAGCGTAACGATAAATAAAACCGCCATCACAACTGAAGTCGAACAGTGGCTTAACGATGTGGTGATTGGCTTAAATCTCTGCCCTTTCGCCGCAAAACCACAACGTAACCAGCAGATCAAAATTTTCGTCAGTGAAGCCGATACTGAAGAACAATTGCTGCAAGACATTTTGCAACAATTGCTAGAGTTAGAAGGCAGCTCGGCACAGTCTCTTGAGACCACCCTAGTGGTGGTGCCAAACATGCTCGAAGATTTTTTTGAGTACAACTTTTTTATCGATTGGGTCGAAGCATTAATTACGCAACAAGATTGGCAAGGCATCTTCCAAGTCGCTACCTTTCACCCTCACTACTGTTTTGGCGGCACACGCCCCGAAGATGACGAAAACCTAACTAACCGTTCGCCGTACCCGATTTTCCATCTTATTCGCGAAGAGAGCATGGAAAAAGTACTCAAACACTACCCTAACCCAGAAGCGATTCCCGATACCAATATCGCTCGTGTTAGTGCTCTAAGTGACCAAGAACGCCGCCAACTGTTTCCTTATTTGTTTCTCAATAAGTAACCCTGTTCTTTGACCAAACTGATGGCATGGGTCGCAGCTTTGCCATCAGTTTGTTACTATCCATTTTCTTACTATCAGTTTGTTACTACGCGTCACAATCCCTGTTAACCAAACCAATGGACCGAGATAATGCATTTATCCAAGCTTACTCAAGAGATTTACGATCATCTTTACCGCGATATTACCGAGTTTCGTAGCACCTTTGATCTCCCCGTTGCTGATGCCAGCAGCTTAAACGATAAAGCTGACACGTTGCATACTTCGCTCGCGATTGAAGAGTTGACTGAACTTGCTGAAGCTGACAATAAAACGGAACAAGCGGATGCGATCATCGATACTGTGTATGTTTTGATGGGTCGTTTAGTCCACCTTGGACATAGCCAAGTGAGTGACAACTTAGCGATCAGCTATTTGATTGATCTTCTGCTCAATGTTGCCGTGAATCGTGGCATCGAATTTATTCCATGCTGGGATGAAGTACACAGCTCGAACATGAGTAAAGTATGTCGCAATGAAAAAGAGTATGCCGATACCCAAGCCTACTATGCTGAACAAGGTATTGAGCTGATGGCCGTACAAAAAGGCGACTACATTATTGCTAAATGCGCACAAGATTTTGTCTCTGAAGGCAAAACGATTCGCCAAGGTAAAGTGCTCAAATCAGTCTATTACCGTCCTGCTGACCTTGCTTCATTGACGCAATAACCTTGCAAAGACTCAGATAAAAAAAACCACCTTGTGGGAGCAAGGTGGTTAAGAGACTTATAAAAAGCCTAACAAGAACGAGAATGTATCGATTCTATTAATGCGATTGGCGTGCCAACTTTCACATAAAACCTAACCATTTGTTTTTAATAGACTTACTATTTTTATCATTCTATCTTCAGCACATTGATGCGCTAAAAGTGTGCTTACTGCACGACAGTTGTGCTTTTAATCAAAGATAAGGTAAGGCTTTCCTTCAACAACAACCTGCTTCACCTGAGTCTGAAACGCTGCACTTAACGCTTGGCTCTCTAATACTTGTTCAACCGAGCCGGAACTTTGCAATACGCCATCTTGCAGTAACAGAGCGCGATCGGCATGGCGCAATGTTCGATTGAGATCGTGATTGGCCATCACTACCGCTATCCCTTGCTGTGCAACCTCTTTAATCAAACGATAAAGCAACCCTTCTTGAGCAATATCAAGAGGCGCCGCAGGTTCATCTAATATCAATAACTGCGCGTAAGGGTTTAAGGTTGGCCAAATTTGCAAACAAATACCGGCCAAGCGGACACGTTGCCATTCGCCGCCTGACAGTTGGTGAATGGATCGATGCAATTTGTCTTGAATATTCAATCGTTGAGTGAGATGAACCACGGCTTGATTAACAACTTGAGAATGTAAATCGGCGCAACTGGGGATCGCTAAGGCAAGATATTGATAAACATCGACATTAAAAACAGGCTTGTCGTTTTGCGACAAATAAGCTCGGTGCAGTGACAGCGCCTCTAACGATGCGCTTGAAAGCTGAAGATCACCAATGTAGACCTCACCTTGGCTCTCTGTCACGACAGCTAACGCCGACAGTAAAGTGCTTTTTCCGCTGCCATTAGGCCCAATAACATGCAGCACCTCTCCCGCTTGGCAAGTAAAAGAGAGTGGCAATAAGCGTGATGAAACCTGCAGGCTATTAACGTGAATCATGGTTTTTCAACAACATCCAAATAAAAATCGGCGCACCAATGGTGGTAGTGACGACACCAAGTGGAAGCTCAGCAGCATTAAGCGCCGTTCTGGCAACGGTATCCGCGCAGACCAGTAAAAGTGCGCCGAACAGAGCCGACATAGGTAAAAGGTAGCGGTTTTCAGAACCAAACGCCAAGCGCAATAAATGCGGAACAACCAACCCAACAAAACTGATCACACCGCCCAATGCCACCGCAGCTCCTACCAGCAGCGACACGGCAAAAATCAATTTCCAACGTAGTCGATGCACATCCACACCTAACTGCTTTGCATGAGTTTCGCCCAACATCAGTTTGTCTAACGTTTTTCCTTGCAGAGCAAGCCAGATGATCACCGGAAGCGCAGCTAATGAAAGCGTATGTTGATACCAGCTTGCACCACCAATACTGCCCATCAACCAGTAAACCAGTTGCCTTAAACTGAGATCATTACTGAAATAAAACGCCCATGTCACCACAGCACCAGATAAAATACCCAGCGCCACACCGACCAACAGTAAGCGAGTTGTGCTTAAACGCATCGCTTTAGCCATGCTGACCAGTAAAAGAGTAAACACCATCGCACCGACTACGGCACAAAGCATGAAAATTTCAGGGGAGGCCAAGGCAGGGAAGAAAAACAGCACCACTACCATCGCCACACTGGCGCCACCGGAAATACCAAGCACGCCCGGCTCTGCCAAAACATTCCCTAATAGCACTTGCAGCGCCGCGCCTGATACGGCTAGTGAAGCACCAATGATGACGGCAGAGAGCAGACGAGGAGCACGAAGTTCAGTCACTAACTGCCATTCCAGTGGTGACCAAGTGTGAAATGGGCTGATAAAGAGTTCACCCACCATCAAATAAAACGCACTCATCGTAATCAACAATGCCAGCATAGCGTAGAGGGCGTAATGCCAGCGACGCTGTTTTTTTAAGAGTAACTGATTGAACGTCATGCGCTTATATGTAAGTAAGAGAAACAATAATGGCCTAACCTTACCGTTAAGCCATTTAAATAGAAAGTGATATACCAAAGCAATCGCCTGTTAACCTTGTCAACAGGTCAAAAGATTAACAAGCCAAAAGTACCATCGGTTAATCGTATACCAATTGATCGTCTTCATAGCGTGTCGCCACTTTGCACACCATTAACGCGGCGCGCTGGCCTAATGCCACTTTTCGGTTAGGAAATACGATCGCTTCATCTTCATTTTTCGCCATGAGTGGCTTTTCACCATCATGACCAAATACCTCACCATGTTTAAACGCGGTGAAGTTTTCGACGTTATCATCAAACATGAAATCAAAATCGTCATGCAAACGGACGATGGTACGGCTGACACGATAAATGGTTGGCTTTCTTGGCAAGTGTTCAGGTGTCGCATTGGCTACCAAATCGCGCATGGCTAAGTCAAACGCGACTAATCGCTCTAGGTTGTTTTGACCAAGAGGTGCGACTTGCCCCAGCTCAAGCGTTAAAGCTTGCGCGGCAAAATTCTCTGCACTGTACCAACTGAAGGTACTCGAGGGTGAATTTGAAAGCAGCACCGCTTCGATATGCGCACTTTCAATCAATGCCATCAGTGCGCGGCTGCGGACAGGATGGCGAGATTTGGGGCTGACGGCAAACGAATAATGTTTGGAGTGACGAATCGCACAGTGCAAATCAAGATGCCACCGGTTTTGCTCAGCGGTGTGTTCGAAAAAGTCTTTCACTGTCTGTTTGAGATGCTGTGCAATCTCTCTTTCTAGGGAGGTATTGCCCTTTTTATCATCAAATAAACGGTTCAAATTTTCTTGCACGAAACGGGTATGTTGATTCGTCGCCTGAGGATGAGCCACAATAAATAAGCAGCGGTGTTGGACCGCTTGAAAACCTGACTGAATATCATCCACCAGCTTATTTACTAATTCCATTGGCGCAGTTTCGTCACCATGAATACCGCAAGAAATAATGATGTGCTTACTCTCATCGTTGAGATGAGCGGGAATCACTTCGAGCACTCCACGCGAGAGCACTTTAAGCGTAATACCAGCTGCCGTTTTGATTTCGCCAGTGACCATTTCTTGGTCTAAATCCAAACTATCAAATAGGAAAGATTGGCGGAAAAGGGACTTCGTCATGCGTTACTCCTTTATTGCACAGCGGTATGTTAATGAATTGTAGAAGCAATTTATGTTGAGGCGATCCCACTTATCAAGATGGATAAGGGTAAACTTAACTCATCAACGATCGTCTCAATACCTTATACAAAATACGCTTAACCAGAGGCCGGCGTTAATTGCCGGGAATTCTATCATTAAATCTGATAGTTACTCCATACTCTACTGCATGCTCACCCGGTGCTAAATTTGAATTCCGATGCTCTTCACACTCACATTCTTAGCGTTATCTTTTCCTATTTGGATATGAGTTAATGATTGATAGTCGATATTCAACACACTATACCAATATTGGTTTTGCCAATCAGTGCCTAGAACATTGGCAAGTATCATTCTGATTGTTCCACCATGAGCGATGATTAAAGTGTCTTGCTTGATCTCTTTAATCTGAGCCTCCCAAGCACGAGTTACACGCTGATGAAAATCGGCCAAGTTTTCTGCATTCGGTAGTTGATGTTGGGCCGGATTGGTCCACAAAGTTTCCACTACTGGCCACATCGATTGCAGTTCATCAAAGGCCACGCCATCGACGTCACCAAAATCCATTTCTTGGAAATCAGGCTCAATTTGGTAATCCAATTTCGGCTGCTGTAAAACCAGTTGCTGCGCTAAATCATGGCAACGGCGTAGCGGCGAAGTAATGATGTTTGAGAAGGAGTAACGGGATCTCAGCAAAGTGTGAGCGATCTGCTCTTGCCGATGCGCTTCAACGAGCACATCTGTTTTACCATTGAGCGCAGACCGACCGACGGTTTTACCGTGGCGCATCAAATAGAGATTGATCATAGTGAGCCTTTTAAAGCGATGTCGTTTAGAGCAGTGTCTTTTAAAACGATGTCTTTTAAAACAATAGGTAAGCCCGCTGCAATAAAGCTCACTCGGGTTGCTAACTTGGCTAGCGCTTGGTTAAGCCAGCCCGCGTTATCGACAAATAAGCGCGAAACCTCCCCCAGTGGGATCACGCCAAGGCCCACTTCGTTAGCGACGATAACCAAAGTGGCGGGCGTTTGCTCAACGGCAAAACAGAGTTGCTCGACTCGCTTTTTTATCTCCGCTTCGTGAGCTTGCTGGCCATGGTTGTAGATAACGTTATTCAGCCACAGCGTTAAGCAGTCCACCAATACCACATCATGTGCTGAAAAAGTGGCAATTAACTCAGGCAGTTGTTCAGGGCATTCGTGCTCTTGCCATTCCGACGTTCTTTGCTGCTGGTGGTGGGCAATCCTTGCCTGCATTTCATCATCAAATGCAATCGCGGTGGCAACATAGTTAAGCTGAGCCTGCGGCAGCCGCATTAACAGGGCTTGGTGTGCTTGCTTTGCGGCCTGTTCAGCGAAACAAGACTTACCGCTACGCGCGCCACCCAAAATCAAATGCACCATTATTCAATCAGTCCCATGCTCAAATAACCCAACCCAGCGAATACAATAAGCAGCAGATAGATCAGCAGTTCCATAATCTGTTGTGCAGCGCCAAGGCAATCTCCAGTGAAGCCACCAATACGCGCCATCAACCAAGCTTTGAAGAAAATACGAAAAACTACAGCAACCAATACCAAACTTAAGCTTACCTGCCAACCAAACCATAACGCAGGCGCTAAGCCGCACAGCAGTAGAAAAATGAGCTCTGGAAGGGTTTGTTTATTGGCTAGCGGCTTGCTTTTGCTGCTATCGAGATCGCTTACATACGGCATGTCGAAAATCAACGATGCCGCTATCGCACGGCTAAAACTGTAGCCTAGTACCCACACCATCAATACGTTGCCATAACCAAGTAGCGCCTCTAAAAAGAGAAACTTACACAGTAGCGCCATCACTAAACTGGCCGCACCATAAGTGCCAATGCGGCTATCTTTCATGATGCTCAAACGGCGCTCAGCCGTCATTCCTCCGCCAATGCCGTCCGCCATGTCAGTTAAGCCATCTTCATGAAACGCCCCTGTTAATAGCAAACTGGCCACCATCGTCAGTGCGATGCTTACCTCGTTCGGTAGAATCAGGATCAGCACACTGTAGATGGCACCGCAGATCGCGCCGAGTAATAGACCAACCAAGGAAAAATAGCGCCCAGATCGGTTCATTCGTTCACTGCAATAGGGCGTATTGTTAGGAATAGGAAGGCGCGAGAAGAAACTCAGCGCCAACCAGAACAGCTCTAATTGATAAGCGAAAGCGCGCAGCATTACACTGTCACTCCTGCGTCGGCAAAACTGGCCATGGTGTTGTAAAACTCGGCGGCCGCTTTGACCAAAGGTAGCGCTAATACAGCACCCGTTCCCTCACCCAACCTCAACCCTAAATTAAGCAGTGGTGTCGCGTTTAACAGTTCAAGTACGCGTTGATGGCCCGATTCATGGGACTGATGAGCAAAAATCATCAACTCGCGGCAATCAGGTTCAATAAGTGTGGCCACATACGCGGCTACCGTGACGATAAATCCATCCACCAGAATCGGCGTTTGCTGCTGGTAAGCGCCTAAAAATGCTCCGACCATTTGCACAATTTCAAAGCCGCCTACTTCCGCAAGGACCGTTTCTGGATCCAAACCACGGCAGCGTGTTACGCCTTGCTTCACCAGCTGTACTTTTTTCTGATATTGCTGTGTTGAAATGCCAGTGCCGTAACCAACGCACTGTTCAACAGAATGTTCAGAAAGTGCCGCTAATATCGCAGAAGCACTACTAGTATTGCCAATGCCCATTTCACCAAACATCACTATATTGGACCCCGCACGGATCACCTGCTGCACGGCCTGATTACCTAGCAGTAGCCCTTGCTTCACTTGCTCTACAGACATCGCCGCTTGGCGAGCAAAGTTCTCCGTTCGGCTACCTAAGCGCTGCACAAGAAAGTGCGGATTGTCGCTTTCTACAGGGAGTAAAATCCCGCAATCGATTACTTTCATCTCAACTTGATTGCTGCGACAAAAACAGTTGATGGCCGCACCACCCGCCAGAAAATTAAGCACCATTTGCTGAGTCACCGCGCTTGGCGCAATGCTAATGCCTTCATCTGCAATGCCGTGATCGCCAGCAAAGACCAGTACGGTAGGCTTATGAATGGTGATCTGCTGAGTGGGCTGAGGCTGATTTTGACTTTGGATTAAGGCGAGCTGGTGTGCTAATGACTCAAGTTGGCCCAGCGCTCCCAACGGTTTGGTTTTTTGATCGATTCTTTGCTGTATTGCTTGGCTATGATCTTGTTTTAACATTGCTTCTGGGCTCTTCCATGAAAAGAGAAGAGTTTACTCGTATTCGCTAGTATCGGCTAGGTTTTGCCTATTTGAGCCTAAAAAAACACCCCCTGTTTTCTACAAAATCAGGAGGCGTTTTTAGGTTTATATGGGCGCTATTGTCAAACAGACACGCCCACAAAGGCTGGTTTTAACCCATGAAAGACATGATTACGACAAGCTAAACTTCCCGGTATTCACATCCGACCATGCGGCCATAATCGCTTGCTGAGGCTGAGAAGCTAATCCATCCATAAAGTTGCTTTCTCCCACCTTAGGCGCGAAGGAACTCATCGCTTGAATGAGATTGTCTAACGCATTATCAGTCAAGCAGGTATATTCCTGCTCGCCTTGAGCGTCTTTTTCACCTAAACCGATAATAAGTTTGGCTCGATTATCTGCAAAATAATCATTGAAAGTCACACAACCTAACGCATCAAATAGCGTTTGATCGGAAGAGGTATCAGTATGGCGTGCCATAGAGATTTTCAGATCGTAACCACTACGCTCAAACCATAAACGGTTCCAATCAATACCGTTGAAGATGATATTTTCACCTTGGCGAATATCTTCAACCACGTTATCGATCACCTCACCACTGACCACAAAACTGTCTACGCCAGCACCGCCTTTGAACGTATTTTGGTAACCCCCAAGCACCATGACATCGTTACCTTCACCACCGTTTAATGTGCTGAATTTTGAGATGGCGGCGGCAATTAAGTAATCCTCACCCTCGCCAGCATTAATCGAAGCATGGTAACCCATCAGTTTGACTTCATCGTTTCCTTGGCCAGCGTCAATTCGGTTGTGATTGCCAAAGACTCTCGCAAAGTCATTGCCTGCACCAAGATCAAGTTGGTTGTTATTACCGATGGTTACAGCAAAGTCTTGATCGTCTCCCATGTCCACACGATTGAAGTTACCTGAAGTGACTGCATAGTCATTACCTGCCCCCATGGTGATCTCACCACCTTCGCCAAAGACAAAGGATTGATCATCACCCGCGCCCATAAAGACGTGGTTAATGCGTCCGGCCACAACCGCCGTATCATTGCCATCACCGCCGAACATCATGTTCTCGCGACCCATTAAAACGCCCATATCGTGGCCTTCACCGCCGGTGAAAATATTGGAGACTCCCGTTGCGTAGAACACATCGTCTCCACGTCCTCCCCAGAAGTTATTATTGTCGCCTAGATAAGCGCCGAGATCTTTACCGTCACCGCCCCAGTTGAAGTTGTAATTACCCAGAGAAACGTTCATATCGCCATCCCCTTGCAAATGCCCACTGTTACGAAGGAAATCAAACGTTTTATCCTTCATATTGAGCAAATCGGCGGTGAGATTCTGCTTCAGATTACTGACCAATGATGCCATCTCTGCCTGCTTATCTTTGCTAAACATGGTGGCAAATAAATTGGGCAAATTGAGCGCATTAAAACCAAATGCGCGCTCTGGTTTGGTTTCTTCAACAGTGGCTGATACGTTTTCCGTTGCCGCAGGCGCGCCATTGAGAGTCACTTGCGCTGTATCGTTTTCCTCTGGTGCTTTCTCTTTCAGTCCATGACTTTCAGCAAAGGATTGAAGACCATCAGCCCCCATATCGATTCCCGCTTTGAGGCTATCTAGCAATTTTTCTGGGTCAGTAAATGCGCTGAGCTGCTCACCACCAAACTCGCCAATCACTTCTAGCATCTCTTTTAAAATGGCAACGCCATCTACCGCTTCATCAGTACGAGAGACTATTTTGCCATCAGCGGTGTAATTGACACCGAAGATATCACCTAAAGTCGTCTCTGCACCGACCTCAGCAAATTTACCCAGCAGCTTATTCTTAAGCTGACGAGGCAAGTCTTGCGGATTATAGGTAAAGGTCGTTTGAGCCATTCCCGTTGCTGAGAATTGCTGGGTTAACACGCCAAACAATGAACCGAGATTGGTATCCAAAATCGCTTGGATGTTGTCTCCGAACATAAAGTTCCAGTTGCCCGTGGTGACCTGAATATCGGCTCCTTGGCCACCGACCGCGAAGTTAAAGGCCAACTTCTCGTTCATTTGACGGAACTTATCCGCTCGGCTCATCTTGCCAGAATCATTATTACTATTGCCACTTAGCCACTGGTTGTACTTTTTATTCAACGTTGCTTCAGCGTCAGACTTCAAGCCGCGGCTGCTGCGCTCATTCTGAGAGTCCAAATCAACCAAACTGGTGTAGTCAACACTGCTGGTTTGATCGAGACCGGACATCTCTTTAACAAATTTTTTCGCACCAGAGAGTGTCCACTGCTGTTCTTGAGCCGCTAACCAATCGGCACCCTTTCCTGATTGTGCGATGCTTTGTAATACTCCTGAAATACGTGATGCACCATCAAATGGATTGACCAGTGGCGGTGTCGGGATCGACTTATCCATCATCATGATAAGGTCATTACTGCGACCCATATTGAAACTTACGTTGCGGTTACCCATAAACATTTGAGCACCTTCAAGCGCCTGATAACCAGCGATGTCGACACTATGTTTGCTGTCACCATTACCAATATGAACCATGACATTGTTGTCACCAAAGGCCAGCGACTTAAAGCCTCCCGTACCCACTTTAATACCAACATTTGACGTACCCCAGTTAACTGCGGTGAACTCACCATCACCGACGTTGACCTGAATATTGCCCGAGTAGCTGAGCTTATTGTCACTGCCCGCCGATGCCGTAGTATCCGTTTCCGTTTTACGCTTTTCAGGTGCTTCAAACACCTCACTGTTGTCGCCGATGGCACCACGTGCTGGCTCATTAACCTCACTCGCACCAACACGAGTAAGATGGATATCCCCTTCCGCCACACCGTTACGAATGATCTCGTCACGTGCGGTAACTTCGCCTTGCGTATTCCAAGTCAGTGAGACTTTATTGTTTTCAGCCTTTTGTACCCAATTTCCATTGGCATCTTGAGTATGTTTGCGCCCTGTTGTATCTACCGCTACATCAGAGTTGCGAACCGACACATCCACACGAAGACCATTAGCATCCATGGCATTGATAAATTGATGGCCAAAACCTTTCTGCTTGTCATCACTCACTAAAGAGCAACCGACAATACTGATATGGTCAGGCTTGTTGCTGATGTTTTCCGCTTGGCCGAATGCCTGCTGGAATTTCGCCAATTTCACTGCAAGTTCATCGGCACTGTAGCCACTTAAGCGACTGTTGTTGTGTTCTGAATCATCACGCCCATGGCCAACCAATTGCCAGCGCAGCTTTCCATCCAGTTTCGATGGGTCACCATACACCACGCGATAGTTGCCGTCTGAATCGATCTGCACCACCACACTGCTTTCTGGGTGCTTACCCGCAAGGTTCGCAGCGGCTTTTGCAACAACATCATCGTTCTCCATTTGCACGATGATTTGACCATCAAAACGGCTTTCACCGCCGTCCGCTGTCGGAGTCACAACAACATGTTCCCAGTCATTCACATTTTGGTTGTGAAGTATCTTTCCACCAACCAATGCTTCTTTCGTATCATCTACAGCTTTTGCATTGCCATCGACATCTAAAGCACCGGGCTTTTTAATCGGTGTAGCGTCAAACACAGGTAAATCGAGGATCCCCTGCATGGTGGTCTTATCACCAAAGGTTGGCTTGTAGCTTGCTAACGTGTTGCCATCCATTACCACCACGCGGTTGAAGATTGCTTCACCTGCGTCGTTTTTACCCAGCTTATAGCTTTGAGCCATGTTCAGATCGGACTTGCCGAAGAAACGCGTTAGGTAGTCGCCAAACTTCTCTGCTGATGAGAACTCAACAATACCAGCATTTGGATCGTAGAAGCCGTAAACACGATCGTCGCCTGAGCCTTTTGCCCAAGCTGCCATCGCATGCCCCGGAGCATCAAGTTCCAACAACACAGGTTTGCCGTTAGCCGATGCATCAGTGATTTTCTCAACCACACCGTTTACGGTCAGCGCTTGCTTCCCTTCCAGCTTTTCCTGCCACACTTTCATCGACGTATCATGCATTGGGTTCTTCGCATGAATGGCCGCTAAGCTGCTGAGCAACTTGCTTGCATTGGCTTTTTCACTGTCTGAGTAAAGGGTTGGATTGCTCAGCACCGCTGCCGCAGAGTACATCTTCTCCAGCAGTTGTCTTGCCACGCCAACTTGACCATCGTTTTCCAGCTGTTTCGCAACCAAAACGAGTTTAGAAAGTGGATCACAACGTCCACCAAAACCGTCATTCGATAGGTTCAACAGCATTAACTGTGGCGCGAGCTGTTCAGTCGCTTTCGCATCCACCACGCCAGCAGAAGCAATCTCACGGAACAATCGGTTGTACTTCTCAGACTTGTTCTGGAACGTCACTTTCAGTGCACGACTTTCGATTTCCCAAGCAAGCGCACCTTTTTGCTCTGCGCTCCAGTTGCCTTTAACAAACAGATCCACCAGTTGCTTGATGCTCATATCTGAGCGGAAGCCGTCAACGATCTCCTTCGCATGGTCGTTTTTGTAACCATTTAGGAAATCTTTAGTGGTACGAATGTCTTTCGATTTACCCGGTACGCTCGTATCAGGTTTCAGCGCGTCGCCATAGCGTTTAAAGTCTTTCTCTAGCCCTTTCAGCACTTCGCCCGCTTCTACCGCTGCTTGCTCTGCATTAAACAGACCGGAGACAATTTGATCCGCGTACTGCCCCATCAAGCGGTTGCTCGCTTCGTGGCCATAGAAGGTTTGTTCACCCGTGACGTTGTAGCCAGCAATCGCGAGTTTAGCTCGTAGCTTCTCGCCTTCTTCGCCTAAACCTTCGTTGTCCGTTAGCAGCAGAATCGGCGTCTCTTTTGGCAAGCCTTTTAGGTTCTTCTCCACTGAGAACTGACCGTTAACCGCTTTCGCGATAGCCCCTACAATGCCCGCTGGATTCGCCACTTCATGAGCGGTGATGGCTTTGGTCATGCTTGGCATAGGACGGTCAAGCAATAAGCCAGACACCGCTTGGCCATTTTGCGCGGCATAACGTGCTAAATCTGCGGCAATTGGACCACCCATTGAGTAGCCGTGAATGATGATGTTGCTTGGGTCAATACCCTTGTCATTCACTAGGTAGTTGAACATGGTGCGAGCATCTTGGTACAAGCCTTTTTCGCTTGGTCCGCCGTCGCTTTCACCATAGCCACGCAGGTTGACTGCGAGCATGTCGATACCTTGTTTCTGGTAGTGGTTGCGAATCTCGCTCGCTTGCTCTTCAGCAGAAGAACCAGAACCGTGCAGGAACAACACGACTTTACCGCTGGTCGCGCTCGTTTCAGTGTCGCTTGATACAGCTCCCTGATGATAGTACCCCGTTAGACGGCCCGATTCCCCTTTCAAGGTGACTTTCTGCGATTCACCTTGTTCTACCGCATGGTCAAGTAGGGTTTGCGTGATTTCGCCAATCTTACGGCGAGCTTCTTTATCGCCATACAACTCGTTATTGAGGAAGCGAGTCAATGGGCTCAGAGATTCTTTATCGCGCGGTGGCGTACCATCATTTTCGATGGCGACGGTTTCTTTCTGCTTCTCTTTGCCTGATAGAGCATCAAGGACATCGCTTACTTGATGACTTTGCTTCTTAGCCACGATTTCTAACTGGGCCTCTTGTAACGCTTGACCAAAGTTAAATAGCTCTGTCGGCGTCCAAACACCAAACTTAGGCAGCCATGTGTGACCAATGAGTTTATCTGCCCCACCCGCTTTCAACACTTTAGCGACCGTGCTAGAGCAGTTTTTGGTGAGCAGTTGATAACGCGCATCCGGGTCGTTACTTAGACGATGCCATTCTGCCTGCATTGCCGCAGTATTAAGCCCTTCTAAGTTAATGCGGAATACACGGCCTTCATCCGCTTGGCTGGCCTTAAAGGCTTCGATTTCTTCCAGCGCTCTTTCAGCAAACTGACGAACCACATTAGCGATGCGTTTTTCCACTAGGGCAGGATCACCACTTGCTTGAGCTTGTTTCTGTAGCTCTTCCGCAAAACGGTTTGCTACATCCATCATGTCGTAACTGGTGTCATTCCACTGTTCAACGAATGGTTGGAATACATGTGCTGGAATGCCTGTCGTTTCAAGTATATCCGGGTTGCCCAGTAGCACACTCGCATAACCTTCAGAAGCGTCTTTGTACGAAGCATCAATGCCTTTAGCGGCATTGAGTTTTTCGATAAAGCGTTTCAGCTTAGTTTCGCCGTCATTCAAACCAAAGCCATCGTTTTCTTCTGACACCATATCATGCTCAAGTGTGTCATTTTGATGAGCTGGTTGGCTGAAGTCGCTCCAACGCAATTTAAGATCAGGCTGATTTTTTGTTGCAACGTTGAAGATATTACGGATATTGGATGACTTGCTACCTAGTGGCCACCAACTCACATAATTCTGCTTGTTGAAATCAGCCGCGGCTTGACCTTCAAGCTGCGTGCGACCTTGGCCAATTTGCAATGCGGCGTGACCTAGTGTGCTGTGATCACTCGGCTTCCAGATGTACATGGTCGCGCTCACTGGCGACATGTGCTGTTCAATCGCTTGGTGTACTTTGTTTAACCCAGCGATATCAATACCTTTACCATCTTTTGCAAGATCGTTTGCAGAAAACCCAGCGAAGATAGTATCGGCAACAGCTTGACCATATTCATGACTTACGGCTACTTTTACTTTGTCAAGTACAGCATCGCTACCGCCTAGCTGATCGATATTGGCAAGATTACCTTTGCCCTTAGTGACGAAATCGCCATTTCCATCCAGATACAGATGTTTACTCTCCTTCAAGTTGGCGTTATCAAGCTGGTCATACAGACGGCTAAAGCTATCGTGAGTTTTGATGCTTTGCTCAGAGGCTGCAAGAACCGAGACTTCCTCTAAACGCACATTCACTTGGTTTAACAGTGAACTCATAGCCTCAACGCGGCCAGAATCGGGGTGACCGAGTAGGTAGCCTTCAACCTGTTTACGTAGGTTGAGCAGTTTTTCCACAGATTCCAGTTCATAGTCTGCGTGTTCAATCGTACTCGCATGGTACTCAGTCAGAGCGTCGATTACTTGTTGGTAACTTTCACCACGGATCTTCCCTGTAACACTGGCAGCATCGAGTAATTCGGTGACAGACATCAATTCTGCTTTGGTGTTGTACTTCCAAGCGCCCTCTTCTTTTTGTGCCAAAACACGCGTGCGACCCTCATGATGTGAGATAACCTTGTTATCCACCAAAAAGAGCTCATCGGGCATTTGTTCAAAATTATCGAAGTTGGCCAAAATGAAACGCTCAATGGCTTTTTGTTGAGCTGCATCTTCTGGGTTATCAAGCAGAATGGTCTTGCTCTTTCCATCGGTTCCCGGCCACGAGCGAACTTCAAAACCTTCTTCGCCTTCTTGCACTAAGAGGTTGCGCTCAGTACGAAGTGAATAGAATGGTAGAGATTCACGCAACATGTTGTCGATGGCGTTGCCACCCAATGCTATATCACTGGATGCCTCACCAAGACCTTCAAGATTCACCCCTGAAATACGAATCTCTTTTCGAGCCAAATCCTGAGGGGCTGTTGTTGGCACAACAATGCTGTCGGCGTTTGTCTCAGTGAACATCGAAGTGACAGAACTACCCGTATTTTTCGCTCGAATTCCTGCGTTAATTTGCAGGCGGTTGACTGCATTGGTCGCACCTTCTAAGGCTTCTAGCTCTTGCTCGCTCAAGCCTTCGCTAAAGCGGCCATCAGCGTTTGTTTGACTGTCAGCGTTGATATGGCGGCCCGCAACACCAGCGGCTTCGACGCTATGTGCTTGACCCACAAGGCCGCTGCCCGCAACACCTTGACGATCAGGGCGATCGCTTTCGTTTTGCTTAGCCCCTTTCGCATCATTCTGCACTTGGTTGGCTTTATGTTCCGCGTTCATCGCATCGCGATCACCACGCGATTGCGCGTCGTTTGCTGCGCTGTGTGCGTCAGATTCGGCTTGTTTCGCGTCATTGCCTTTTGCTAAAGCATCAGCTTTACGTTTTTCAGCATCAGTTTTAGCATCAGCAATGCCTTGCTCTGCACCCGCCAGGTTTTGCTCACCTTTTGCGACGCCTGCTTCCGATTGTGCAACCGAATCTTTGACTTTGTTTTGATTGTCCGCGTGCGTCTGTTTCGCGGCAGCAATCTGCTCACCAGAAACCTGTTTTGCGTTGTCCAATTGGGTTTGAACACCATCAAGCAAGCCACCGGCAAAATCGTTGCGCCATTGGTCGCCCGACTCACCCGTATGCGTGGCTTTGTCATCGAGCACATCGAGACCTTGTGCCAGTTCGGTCAACTCAGCCGTCACGGCTTCCGACTCTTCTTTCACCGCATCACGTTGCGCTTGGCCATTATTTTCCAAGGCTTGTTGGTCGGTAGATTCCAGCTGGCTTTGCGAACCTGCGACAGCATCGAGCTGTTTCTGCTTTTCTTGTTCTAGACGCTGGCGATCCGCTTCTGCGCGCTCTTTGTCTGATAGGGCATTCTGCGACGCTTGATTTTGCGTTGCATGCTCATTCACCGCATTAGTTTGCTGTGGCGTTTCTGATTTCGCAACTACGTTATCTAAGATATAGCCCAACCCATCATTATGGCCTGTTCCTTTGAATTCGATACGGTTGCTGCCAGCATGAGCGGTCAGTTTTAAGGTTTTTTGCTGCCAAGCAGATTCATCACCAGACGATGAGAAAACCACTTCGCCGTTCCAGAGAACGTCAATGCCTTCGTTATTAGAAATGCCTGCACGTTTTGCAAAATCAAAGCTCACAGCAATGACCTCGCCTTCCGTCAGGTTCTGAATATCTTGGTAGATAGTCGTGCTTTGATCTGTTGCCAATTCAGACACATTGTTACCGTGCCCATCCCGCTCCAAACCATATGAACTTGCAGAAACATAAGCTTCGACACCATGCGTAGAACTCCAACCGAAATCACTCTGCTCAAAATCGCCATTAACAATGAGATTTGGCCCTTGAACTTGGTCCGAAGAGTCGTCAACGCTGAGCGCATTTTGCATTTGATTGAGATCAGGTGCGTCTACCTTGGTCACACTACCTGTTAGGCTGTCTCCCAAATCAGAGCCCACTTCTTCAATCACCTCCATTTGGAAGCCATCCAGCTTGGTGATTTCAGGTGTCGCAATCGCACCACGGCCTTTATGCGTGCCGGATGATGATGCTTCATCGCCTTGCACTAAGTAGTTGATTGCTTGGCTACCACCTACACCAAGTACGGTTTGCTTGATGTTATCAAACAGGGCGGAGAGCTTGTTGCTACTGGTGTTGCTCGACGCGACCGCCAAACTGTAGAAATCACCATTACCGATTTTGATCGCCACGTTGTTTTGAGCGTAAGAAGCATTAACCCCTAAACCATCACCAACATGAATATTAGCGTTGGCTTTACCTTTCATGACCGCGACGTTCAAACCATCGCCGATTTTGGTATTGACGTTGTATTGGCCCCAAGCAACATTGACCGAAATACCATCACCAACCACGGTGTTAATATTGGCATCCCCATAAGCGGCGGTGACGTTTAGGCCATCTCCCACTCGAGTCGTTACGTTCGCTTTACCTTTCGCGGCGGTCACCTGCATACCATCACCGACTTTGGTGACGATGTTGCCCTTACTCCAAAGTGCGTTAAAGCTATCGCCATCACCCACTTGAGTCACGATGTTGGCTTCACCTTTGGCTAGCACAACATTTCGGCCATTACCCACTTTGGTGATAACGTTGGCTTTACCCCAAGCACCGGTATAATCATCACCATCACCCACATGGGTAATGATATTGGCTTGACCTTGCACGACAGAGACTTCTTGACCATCGCCCACTTTGCTGATGACGTTGGCTTCACCTTTGGCAAAATTATAGCGATCTCCATCACCTACATGAGTAAACACGTTAGCTTGACCCCAAGCCACGTTAACACCCAAGCCATCACCGACTTTGGTAATAATGTTTGCCTTGCCCTTGGCAATACCAATGGTCGTGCCATCTCCGACATGAGTCATCACGTTGCCGATATCGGAAATCAACAAACCTACCGTGGTGCCTTCGCCCACTTTGGTGAGGATATTGCCTTTACCCGCCAATACAGCGGCGGTGGTTGCATCACCGACATGAGTCACGACGTTGGCTTTCGCCGCGGCCACAACACCCATGAAATCATCACCCACTTTGGTGACGATATTGGCTTCGCCCAGTGCTAAGACACCGGTTAAACCATCGCCGACATGCGTCATGATGTTCGCTTTACCGAACATCGCCGCCAGCGTTGTGCCGTTACCGACTTTGGTCATCACGTTCACTTCGCCCGCAAATATTCCTAAGCTGGTTCCATCACCGACATGGGTGTAGATGTTAGCTTTACCGACCATCAGCGCAGCGGTGAGATCATCGCCCACTTTGGTCATAATGTTGGCTTGACCGATCATTGCAGCAAACGTGCTGCCACTGCCTACGTGAGTGAAGATGTTGGCGTTACCCACCATAGCCGCAAGTGTGGTTCCATTACCGACTTTAGTTGCTATGTTGCCTTTGGCTAACATAAGCGCCACCGACATGCCATCACCGATATGGGTGAAGACGTTAGCTTCGGCCACCATTAACGCGAGAGCATCACCGTTGCCCACTTTGGTAAAGACGTTACCAAGGCCGCCCATCAATGCCCAAGCATTCCCTTCGCCCACATGGGTAAAGATATTGCCCGCACCAATCATGACTGCAATGGATGTTCCATCGCCCACTTTAGTGAATATGTTGCCTGCGGCGCCCATTACGCCAAGGGTTTGGCCATCACCAACATGCGTTAGCACGTTGCCAAGACCAAGCATAATGCCGGTCGTATCGCCATTCCCGACTTTCGTTAGGATGTTCGCGCCGCCTACCATTACGCCAGTTGTGGTGCCATCACCCACATGGGTGAGTACGTTAGCGCCTCCGCCCATCACAGCAAGGGTGTTGCCTTTGCCTTTTTTGGTGAGAATATTTGCGCCGCCGAGTGCCACCGCCGTGGTATTCGATAATTGATCATCACTGCTGATATGGGTAATCACGTTCGCACCACCCAGCATGCCCGCCGTGAGTTCACCATCACCCATTTTGGTCAGTACGTTTGCGCCACCAGCCAGTACCGAAGCCACATCGCCTTGACCGACTTGCGTCATGACATTGAAACCGCCAGCCGCTAGCCATAGTGCATCACCACTACCGATTTGCGTGTGCGTGTTATAGCCGCCCAGTAGAGTAACTCGACTATTGCCTTGGCCTTTCTGTACCGAGATGTTGCCGTAAGCCAATAAGTGAGCCAGATAGTCGCCGTTACCGACACGAACCAGCACGTTCAACGCACCACCCGCGTAAACATCCATCTTGCCTTGCTGACTTTGGTGCACTAATACGTTTGCCAAACCTGCGCCGCGGAAGGTGAGATCCCCTTCTTCGCCATTTTTGACAATCACGTTAGCCGCGCCAGCACCGTTAAATTCAGTGTTACCAAACTGAGAGCTATGCAGGATCACGTTGGCAAGACCGCCACCGTTAAAGTAAACATGACCACGTGTTACGTTGGATTTAATAACGTTACCGCCACCGACACCATTGAAATGAATATCGCCAGAGCTTTCGCCGCTATCGCTTACGGGTTTGAATAAGGTTTGATCCGTGTATTCGTCGATATCAGCCACTGTTTCGCTGGTACTTCTTACCGCGTTAACGCTGTAATGCAAGTCGCTGAGCGAGTAACCCCCTTTGCCCATTGCGTGATATCCATACGCAGACGAAATATCTTGGTTAGCTAAATTGGCCGTGTGATCACCTTCTTTATACCAAGAGCGAGCTTGATATTTCAGCGCGCCAGTTTCGGCATCGTTAGCCAGTTCAACCACAACGATTTTCGTGTAAGGTCCCAGCACCTTAGCGTAAACATAAGTGTTGGGTTTGCGGTTTGATTTCACCGCTTTGACATCAACCTTAGTGCCATCAGCAAAAATGGCGTGACCACCCATTTTTGCATCCGACAATGACACATCTTTCGCATCAATCACCGCACCATTGGCGTAAGTCACCCACTCATATTCAGTCAAGCTTTTCTCAACCGCATGAACAGTCACTGATTGCTGATGTTCAATGGCAATATTAGAAAGGGTGTAACCACCATTGACGGGATTGGACTCAAAGCCACCTGAAGAAGAAACATCGGAATGAGCAAGATCGGTTAAGTGATTACCCTGCTTGAACCACGCCTCTGAGTAGTACTTGAGTTTGCCGGATTCGGCATCGTTATAGAGACGGATTTTGTTGATTTTGGTGTAATTACCATCTGCAATAGCAAACAAATAGGTATTGGGTTCTCGCTCTGATTTTACGGCGTTAACCGCATGGAACTTGTTGCCGTTATCAATCGATAAACCGTGCATCTGTGCGGCAGTGAGAACGATCTCATCCGCTTTGGCATATTCCATACCTTGAGCATCAAAGTCGCCGCCACTACCTTTACGAGTAATGGTGTTATAAGCACCGCCGCCCGAGAAGTGAATATCACCATGTGCCACATCAGAGTAAAGGCTGTTGTAACCACCCACACCTTCGAAGCGAATATTACCGCGTGTTTCGGTATACACATCGTTCGCATTGTGCGTACGCTCAATTCGGTTGGATGCCCCGGCACCCGCTAGGGTAATATCCCCAACCTTGCCTTTGCGAACCAAATGGTTATCCGCACCAGCTCCACTAAAGTGCAGGTTACCGCTTTCAACACGTGAGCTAATACTGTTAGCAACCCCCGCGCCGACAAAACGCACATCACCTTGAGATCCTTGATACTGGTTAAACCAAGTACGATCGATTTTATTGCCCGCACCTGCACCTTCGAAACTCAAGTTTCCATGATTGGTTTCATGCCAGATAGCGTTGTAGCCACCAGCACCTTGGAAAGAAACATGGCCTGATAACCCTTGGCGCTTAATGTGGTTGTAAGCCGCAGCACCTGCGTAGCTGATGTTGCCATGCTGGCCGTCATGACCAATGTCTACACCACCAGCAGCACCTGAAAATGAGAGATTACCGTCTCCATTTTTCTTGATATCAGCATAACCCGCAGCGCCTCGAACGCTCAGGTTCCCCGTTGTATCCTCAACTTTTAGATAGCCGGCCCCCGCCGATACCGTATCGTTACCTGAACCGGTATATACCGTGGCTCCGATCGACCCCAGATGAATATGATCATCTCCGCCATAAGCATGAATTTCGCCGCCAAAACCGATGGCAACAATGTCGTTATTTCCATCGTCGGCGGAATAATTTCCGGTGAAGAAGTATTCGACACTTCTCCAAAATGGTTTTCCCATAGACTGTGGCTCTTATTATTATTTAAATAGAAAACCACTGTACCTTACGGATACAGCGGTCGTTTTGCGTGTCGATTTTGCCGCGGACAGTACACACTTTTTGCCCTTTCCACGGCAAAAAAACACGCTGTCGTAAGTCATTGACGATTTGACGTCCGTGACCAAAAGGAGCAAGCATTTCAGGAATGTAGATATGATCACCAGAGCGCCAGTCAGCGGCTTCGATTTCTCGTTCACCGGACAATAGCAACTCTCTCACTTGCTCAGACAAAAACGCCCAATTACAAAATGCAATTGGACGTCCTTGTTCATCTTCGTAATAGCAAAACTGATTTAACTCAAATGATGGCATAATCCGTTGCTGCCATTCACTGATAAGATACCGCTGATGCAGAGGAGAATATTGGCTGAGCAGAAGAATCCCACCCATCATTTTCTGCATCATTGCACGATCCAGTTTCGCCGCGTGATGTTGAATCAACATACGCTAAGCCACCTTTTATTTTTTCGTGCGTGTCACGCGTTTTTTAGCAGGCTCAATACCACTCTCGTTCTCTTGAGGTGCTTCACTCGGTGATGGTAGAAAACCTGCGGCAATTAATTTTTCTAACTCTTCGTTCATACGAGGATCTTCAAGCATATTCTTAACCATCGAAACCATATACATAAAACCAGAAGCAGGCATATGAATCACTTCTTTTAGCTCTAAGTCCGTATCACTTTCCGCCATAATACCGTTTGCCATGTTGGATTGATTCTGTCCAACAAAATAGAGAGAAAAAACACCTTTATTATAATTAACACTCGATACAGTTTGAACGAATTTCTCAGACATAAAT
>NZ_CAWNJO010000070.1:0-23089 GCF_963874835.1 Vibrio sp. V12_P9A6T4
TTGTCATCCCTAAACCACCGCCTTGGGCGGTGGTGATTCAACCTTGGGGCTATTGCCCGAAGGAGTGCCCATGCTAGAAGTAAACCTCTTATTCACCACAAGTAAGAGGAAACTAAAAACATGGGCGATTATAGAAGTTCATCACATGTATATTGGCGTTGCAAATACCACATAGTTTGGACACCGAAATACAGATTTAAGATCTTGAAAGGGAATGTAGGTAAAGAGCTTTATCGCTCAATCTATATTTTGTGCAATATGAAAGATTGTGAAGTCTTGGAATTAAATGTTCAGCCGGATCACGTTCACTTGGTTGTGATAGTTCCACCAAAAGTTTCGATATCAACGTTGATGGGAGTATTGAAAGGGCGTTCAGCAATCCGCTTGTTTAACAAGTTCCCACATATAAGAAAGAAACTGTGGGGTAATCATTTTTGGGCAAGGGGATACTTTGTTGACACAGTTGGTGTGAATGAAGAAATCATCAGGCGTTACGTAAGGCACCAAGACAAGAAAGATCAAGAATATGAGGCGCAGTTAGAGTTGAAGATAAACTAGCAGCGCAGGGATGCCCCCTTATAGGGGGCTATAAACCAAAGCCGCCTTCTAAGAAGGCGGATTTTTACTATAAAACTCTGTTGTGGAGGGTAAATGCAAGTAGTAAACTTGCTGTGGATATGCAACTGGCACTTAGGATGTTAGGTACAAATACAATCGCGGTTACTGCTACTAACTGACGTGACGCCAAATACCCTCCTAAATCAAAGTCTCATTTACTGGAGCCTATCTAATAAAACTAATAAAAAATAATTAAATAAACCTAGGCTAGGTTAACTCTATGAAAATAATATCATCTTTAGGCTCACGGCTGACAAGCAGTCTGCCTATTGAAAAAAAACAGCGGGCTCTGGTAGAGTTCGTCATCAATACTTATCAACCACAGCAACGGGCTGATCTTTTTCGCGCCGTTACAGATCACCGCAAAAACCAATTACTCAACCTATTTCCTGAACATCACAATAAAAGCTTCTCAGTACTGTTTGAATTGATGGACTACCGAGAGCTCATCCGGCGCTATCCGAATACATTCGGTGAAGAGATAGCACATCTTGAGCAAGCCGTCAGCGAGTGTTATTCGCATTGGCTAGATTTCTGGTGTGAATGCGAAATTGCGGCTATAAAAACACTATTCCCTATCGAAGCAGATGCTCCTCCTCGTATCGAACTGCCACTTAAAGACTGTGCTTACCGTGGTTTTTTGATCGACCAGATAGAGGATTCTGAACTTTGGGTCACAACGCCCAGTCACCCGCAAAAAATGCCCATCAAAGATGCGATCACCTTGAGCAATCTTGAGCTATTTATTAAAGGCGAAAAGTGGTACGAGATGCTGCCTTTATTGTCCTTATCACAAAAAGGGAAGCACTTTGTTTTACTCAAGCATCCTAATAACGAAGCATCTCCCACACTGGTCGCTTCAATGTTGGTACAAGATTGGTCAGTAAATCAGACTTGGCTTAGTTACGCACAGCAATTCAGTAACGAACAGTGGCAATTCTGTTTACCCGATCATAGTTACGATGTTTTGATGGAATTACAGCTTTTCAAACCAGCATTGTCGAAATGCGACTCTCTCCCAGAATTCGATCATCAATTTCGGCGACAATTGACTGGTACGCAAGCGGTCTGTGAAGTGCTGCGTTTAACCGTCAGTGGTAACGCTCAACAAAAGCTCTATTTTCTCTACCTTGCTCAAAAAAAGCTCATCCAAATACTAAATCAAATGGGGTATAAAATTGGTTTCACCATTATCGAACAACCTTTCATACTCAATTTTTATCAAACTATCGAACCAAAATCGTATTTCCGTTCTGGATATAACGACTTAAATAATAACGGAAAACAAAGTTATCGTGGATTCTGGATTATTGAAAGGATGGATAAGGTTTTCAGTGATACCAATTTTCGTGACTATCGACATGCAGTTTCTCAGCGTAGGAAGTACGATTTAACCAAAAGGAAAGAGAAAGAGTATGCTTAACCTCAACTTAGATCCAATTCTCTATCCCAAAGCGATAACGCTTATCGCAGCAGTAGCCATGGTGCTCGTTTGGTTAACTTACTATTGCTATCGTCTTAAACAAAAAAATGAAGTAATTTTTGGCACACACCACGCCTCCTACATCGCTTATTCCTCGTGTATCATCGCTTGGATAGGAAGTAATGCATATTTCCATACTGATTGGCTAGTTGAGCTTGGTGTAAATAGAGCAATCTTTATGGCAGAAATTGCCAATATTTCTGCATCCCTTGCATTTGTTTTTGCCTACTATTTCTCATGTCAGCTCTCTGCCGAACAAAGAAAAGGCAAAGTACACCTTTGGCAACGGCTGATATTTATTACTATAGCGGCCTACTCCGTACTTATTAACTTGCAATCTAACCTCACGGTGAAACATGTTGATATTGTCGGACCGAGCGAGTTTGTCATTGAATTTGGGCCCCATACACCTTACTTCTTTAATGCCATGCTATGTTCAGTGATACTGACGTTATTTAACTTGGTCGTAATGCGAACCAATAGTAGTAAGTTAGCACTGGCCAAAACCAATTATATTATTGCAGGTATATTGGTATACATGCTTTCAACACTAGTTATCCACATAGGAATCACCTTTTTCTTTCAAGATTTCTCACTCTCTTGGCTGCCTCCGGCACTCTCCATCAGCGAAATGATGTTTGTTGGCTATGCTCTTATCACTTCACGCTTCTACAGTGTGAAATACCTTGCTTACCTGTGTCTCAATACTGCGTTAGTATGTGGGGTTTTATTCATACCGCTCGGCGCGATCTTCATCCCTCTCACCGACAGCAACCAATGGCTGATTGCAATACCACTCTGTGCACTTATTGGTATTACTTGGAATCCACTCTACAAACGCTTGAGCCGTTACGCCTCTTTACTGATTTACGGCAATCAGCAGACTCCTGTAGAGCAAATTCTCGCTTTGGAAGACGATTTCAAGCGGTCAATTGATGATGCGATGCGCCGTTTAGGCCAGTTATTGTACATCGCCGATGATAAGCTGCAGTTCGTTAATAGTAACTATAACGAAACCGTCTACGAACGTTACCTTTCATCCAAACAAACCGCACTAGTGTTTGATGAATTGTTTGAAAAATTAGACAACAAAACCGCGGCAAAAAACTCGATCAAAGCCCTCTATGACAAAATGAGCTCAAACAATACAGCGTTGGTTATGCCGCTGTTTGGCCACAGCAAATTGGTCACACATTTATTAATCTCGCCACACAAAATCAATAACCAGATGTTTTCTAATGAAGAAATCGCTGCACTTCAAACCTTGCTAACACGAATACAAAGTATTATTGAAGCGGATAGACGTGTCTGCCAAAGTCGCGCATTAGCGAATTCAATTGCGCATGAAATGCGTAACCCGCTCGCTCAAGTACAATTGCATTTTGAAATTTTAAAGCAACATATTGATAGTCAAGCGCCCGCACAACAAATTAAACAGGATATTGAAAACGGCCAAGCGGCTATTCAACGTGGGCGGCAGTTGATTGATATTATCTTGCGCGAGGTCAGCGATAGTTCGCCTGAACACGAACCGATTACAATGACGTCGATCCACAAAGCCGTTGATCAGGCGGTCAGTCAATATGGCTTTGAGAACGAGAAAGTAATTGAGCGAATTCACTTACCACAACAAGATGACTTCGTAGCAAAACTTAATGAAACCTTATTCAACTTTGTTATTTTCAACTTGATTCGTAACGCAATTTATTATTTTGATTCCTACCCAAATAGCCAAATTGAGATCACAACTCAAATCGGTACTTATGAAAATATTTTAATCTTCAGAGATACAGGCCCGGGGATTGACGACGCCATTTCTTATAAGATTTTCGATGACTTTTTCTCTTATCAAAAAAGCGGAGGCAGCGGTCTGGGGCTCGGCTATTGCCAGCGTGTCATGCGCTCTTTTGGCGGCCGAGTTGAATGCAAATCGAAACTGGGGGAGTTTACAGAATTCCACTTATACTTTCCTATGGTACCCAATGCTCCCCAAGCCGACTCGCTTCGTACTCCTGATTTCAAAAGTTGGCAACAACCTAAACCGAATACAGAGCAAAGAACCGTTGACGATATACAACCAATCGATAAGCCATTTCTAATCAATAACAAAGCACCCACGGTGCTCATCGTTGACGATAAAGAAGTACAACGCTCACTAGTTCAAATGTATCTGAACCAACTTGGTGTTAACAACTTGCAGGCAAACAACGGTGAAAATGCAGTAGAAATCTTTAAAGCGAATTCCATCGATTTGATTTTGATGGATATTCAAATGCCAGTTATGAATGGTTTTGAAGCCAGCAAAATCATTAAGGCGCATTCTCCGCAGGTTCCTATCATTGCGCTGTCAGGTGAATCTGGCGAACGTGAGCTAGAAATGATTAGCAAGCTGATGGACGGTCGTTTAGAGAAACCGACGTCATTAAATGCGTTACAGCAAGTAATCAGCCATTGGTTAAATAGAGACGTTGTACCCAATGCTCATACAGCAAAGAGTGGAACGGTTATTTGACGTAATTGAAGACACCAACATCCAAAGAAAAACTCAGCCAGTACCAAAACCATTTCAGTGCTGGCTGACATTTTAAAACCGCATAATCTATTATAAACCGTCTACTACCTACACTCGCCAAGCCTTGACCTGAGCTCCCCCAAGTGGTTCTAGCTGAATATCTAATGAACCCATGCAAGTTACACATGCAATAATTACATATGCGCCTTGTTGTAAATCTCATTTCATGAACGACAGGGTTGAGCACCGCACCTTTTCAGTCTATTGTTTGTAGCGAAAGACAGGTTCGACTTGAACAACACCTTTGCTTGCACACTTTTAGCCGCCTATTTTTGGCGGCTTTTTTCTTACTAGGCAATTATTTTCTTTTTAACAGCGCGATACACTCTTCGTAGTGAGGGGCATAATTAATCAGAGCCGCAAAAGCGGCTCTGATTAATTATGTGTTGAAACAACCATAAATTGATATCAACGATTTCTTTTACTTCAATAGCTTACTCAAAAAGCAACCATATGTTGATATCGCTTAAAACAACCATATGTTGATATTTTTGTGACAGCAACGTGGAAAACCTGATAGCTCTGTAAGAAACTTTCTTACTTAAGTCATCCATATGCTTGATTAGCTGTTACACATAGCTGTGTATTTGACATTACTTAGCTCGATCTCAATAGCTAAAAAGCTATAGAACTCGTGGTAAAGACTTTTCCTGTTTAAATAGTCTGCTAGGCAAGTAAACTCTTGCTCCAACTCCTTCCTCAAATATCCTGGAATTACCAAAAACTCTATTTCTTGGCAAATGCCAATGCGTTCATCTAGTGAAGTTGATACACCATCCCACGTATCCATACTCCCCTCGACAAAACAGTGCAGCATCTTTTCTGGTGAAGCCGGTTCGTAAGAACTTTTCCCACGGCAGAATATATCTGAAAGGGCATATGGGCCGTGAGCAATAGCCGTTTCCTTACCTTTTCTATGCATACTTTGTACAATTATTTCGCGTTGCAACTCTGGCTGCCTAGTTAATATAAGATGGTAGATTGAATAATGAACATGATACTCATTAAGAAAGCTAATTTGCCCTAAACCAAATTTCCTAAATGGCGGGTAATTTCTATAATCTTTATCAATAGTTTTCCATTCCCAATATTTATCAATCTCTCGATTGAGTTCTCGCAAGACGTTAGACATTTTTTGGGCATAAAGAACACCTAACTCTATACCATCTTTGGCATCATCGAAGTAATTAATGCCTCGATCATCTTTTCGAGTAAACGTAACGTTTGTATACCCAGCTAAAGAAGCGCAAGGCGACTCCTTAAATCTTTTATATAGAGACACCTCGTCAAAGTCATGCTTGAGAAAGATAGTGCTTGTATCAAGATACACACCACCATATTTTTCCAAAAGCCTAAGCCTAATAAGGTCGCTATGGTTTCCATGCTGAATACTCGGATCACCAGTCTTCTCTATTAGCCGATGAAAGTATGGCGGCAAGGAAATGTAGTTTTCAATATAATCAGGCGAACGCTTGTCTTGTGTAGTAATGATCACAACCCAATCACTACCACTTAACCTAGACTCTAAGTTTTTTATATTTAGAGCATGACCGATAGGCATATCCTCCTTGGAAGAATGCCAGTAAAAGAAAACAACTTTTTTACTTGCCAGCCTATCACTATTTTTAATTCGGGCTAACGCATAGTCGACATCAGCAATTTCAAATTGATTCATATCCTTGATATCTCCAAAATCGACCAAGCCTTTACTCTGGACAACTTCAAAGCTTCTACTTGCTGATGGTTGCCAAATATTAAAATACTTAGTCTCAGGATAAATAGCGACGACATCTTTATTTAACACTTTAGAAACATGGACAAGAGATGTGTCTACCGAGATCAATAGCCCTGCATTGCGAATAATTGGAATTACACTCTCAAAACTTGCTATTCCTTTTACTAACTCCACATTAGGCAAGTCAAGGTCATCAACCAACCGTGTTGCTGACTGTATAGAATCCGGAGAGTACATGAGACCAAAGCTACAATCACAGTGAGACGCTGCTAGATGCATGATAAGAGACTTAGTTTTATCGATAGAAAGTGATTTGTCTTCCCGACTCCCGTAAGGGTTGATCAAGTAATCATAACTTTTTGTAACGCTCTCATTCTCTACATATAAACAAGCACCAACCATAGCATTTTCCTCGCCCGTGACCATATCGGTAATCAACTGGTAGAGTTCATAGATATCATTATGTTTCGAGTTATCTATGAATGCCTTACTTGATATTTTTAAAGAACTATCGGTACTAAACACAACTTTAGGGTTTAAGAGCAAAGCAAATAAGACGTCCTTTACACCTAGCTTGCCAAATAGTGGGATAAGAGCATCACATTTCTTCACATTGAATGCGACCGCAACTAGATTAAGCCAACTAAAATTGTTATCAATTCCGTGAAAGGAATCTACTTGAATCACCGAATTGTAGAGAGTACGCAATGGCTCATTGGTAATGACGCTCACTCTTATGCCGCTGCGGAACGTCAGGAGTTTGATGATAGGAGCCGAAGCAATGGCGTCACCGTATTTACCATTCCAATTAACGAAAACGACATGTTTGATGTCGCTATTTTTCTTCGAAAACCGCTTGATGAAGGCAAATAACCTATCAAGAATCTGTATCAAGCTCTCTCTAAGCGCTGACAATCGAGCCACCTTTTAATTAAGACTTAAATGCTTTTCTACGTACAGCAGAGAGTCTTTATATTTTGAATGCTTACTGTATCCATTGTTCATTGCGTAAACATATAGTGTTTCTAGAACGTTAGTGGGTATGCATGCAATTTTCTGAGTCAGCGCTTCATAATTACTAGGATCTAGAAGTATGTTGTAGGTTTTCATTACAGGTATTAAATTCTCGTTGCAGACGCTTTCAATAAAGGTCTGACAAATCCCTCCCTTAAGACAACTCGTATTCAATACATTCTCTATTTCTGGCATGCGTTCAACGAGAACAGGATCCACGACGGCTGCATAAATCGAATGAAATGACTTAGCACCTTGCTGCAATGCTGAACTTACTACTTTGTCTGCTGTTGCGCCCGTTATGAGGACATCGTCGCCAAAGAACAAGTGAACATTCCTGTTCTTGTAGAACCCCTCTCCGGGCAAGATATGATCTCTGACCTTTGAGATTTCTTCCCTTTCTTCCTGAGATAATTGCGCATAGTTTTCAACAGGTGGGTCTAGCCGTGGCAACTTTACATTTATAATTGTCGGATAATTGTTTCGCGCCAAAAACACGTTTATCTTTCGAAGGGCGATATCGAATATTAAATTCGATGAAGATTCTATATTCCTCGAACCTGGGACAATCAACACCAACGTGTCGGTATCCATTTCTAGTCCTTGAAACAATTGATATATTGAGCTTTGCGTATCATCAAACCGGGATATAAAAGTCGAAACAACCATTTCAGACAAGGTGATGATGTCTTTCATGCTTCCGTGCTTTGCTCTGCTATAAGTTTGAGCAAAATCATTCGCATCCTCCCTATCAAGGATGTGATAAAAACCAGAACTATCATGCGAGATAATGACCGAAGTAATGGTGTTGAACTGTTGGTTATATGCTTTAACCGACATCTCATTGGAGCACATTTTGCCACATGATTTTTTTCTCAGCTCTTTAAAGGATTCAAAAGAAAACTCTGTTCGTTCCTTTTTAATATTTAGTCTCATGAGCACTTCCCTTTCAACAACTGATTTATAAGTAAAACAACAGGTCTTCTTGCTTCGTAGTAAGTTACAGTGTCCATTCCAGCTTTTACGCATAGTTCTAGATTCTCACGAACTCCAAAACCAACATTTAGCGGAGAGTGGGCATCTGAACCGATAGTAAAACTCAAGCCTTGTTCTACCATTGCCGTAACGAGGTCATAATTTGGATAAACAGCTTTACCCTTGGTTTTACACTTTGTTGCAGGGTCGTAGTTCGACTTGGTAAGAGAAGAACAGTTAATTTCATAGGCAACATCATGGACTTTCATCTCTTGTACAAGAGGAACAAATCGTTCACAGAACTCGCGCTCCCCTATGCCTCCTCGCATGATAGTATCGGGGTGAGCAATAGAATCAAAAAAGCCGCTTATTATCATTTTATGTAAGTAAGAAAAATAGTTATCGAGAAACTCTATGGTCGATAAGTTCTCAACATCCCATACATTAATTTTAATTCCGTTAACATAGACGTAATGTATTGCTCCGATGACATAATCTACTTCTACAGATTTTATGAGGCTGGCTATGTAATCCTCATGTTGTGGATGATAATCAATTTCCAAGCCAACAAGAACTTTGATCTTTTCTGAATACTTGGCAGCCATAGACCTGACTTCCTTGACATAGTTCGCTAATTCAGATTCTAAAATTCGATTTTCGCTGTCTACGAAGTATGGTGCGTGATCTGTTAAGCACAAGATTTTAATGCCTTGAGCGATAGCTGACTTTACAACATCTTCAACTTCACCTTTAGCATGCTTTGAATATTGACTATGAGTATGGAGATCTAACATGCCAAGTCCAACCTAATTTCTGTGTAGATTTCCTTCATCAACCAATAAGGGTTATTTACGGTTTCAATTGCTTTACTAATAACTTCTCTATCCCCCAAAGAAAAGATCGCTTCTCTAAACGGCTCCTCATACAGCTTTCGCATAACTTCATTTGAGAGCAAAACTTGTTTTATGAGTTCATAGGATATTTTATCTTCATGGATGTTTCCCAGACGTCTTATTTCGAGACCATACAAATACACGTCACCGTTAGGTTTAATCGTTACATCTAAACCATTCTCTTGCTTGTTGATACTACCTAACGTGAACGGCTTACCTGTTTTCTGTTCTATACTGTCGATGTATTGCCACATGCTCATATATTGTTCATACATACCATGTGGCTTGACCAGATTCTTGTAATCAATTCGGAATTCAGTGCCTTCTACTTCGACTACATCCTCGAGAGCACCTGTTGATCTAACTTTGGCGTTGAAGCCAATAGCTTTGACTTGGTCAATGAGATATCGTCTTGTGAACTCCCTGTCAGGGTCAATCGAACGGAAGGACAGTGTCAAATTGCTATACGTACCTTCTTTGAAGTCATCGATGCATTTACCATGTGGCAGATGTTTAAGCTTGGGTATGTGGTGAGAATCAGAACTAAGTCTTATGTTGCACTGATCGCCATTGGCTTCAACTATTCTATCAATCTCTCTAAAAGCACTTTTAAGTTTCTCATGCTCTAAGTATCCGCTAGTTATGAACTCAAACTGTCTATTTCCTTTTGAAATAGCAAGAATCTGATAGAAAACGTGGATGTTGTTAAGTGGCTCACCTTCTCCACTGACGGATATTCTTTTTACTTCTGGATCATTTATTAACCTAGACAGGTTAGTGATAGCTTTAGAAGATAGCTTCAAGTGACTCTTTGCGTGCTTTTCTGTGTACATACAAAAATCGCAGCCGATACCACAAAATTGTGTAATATCAATATACAACAGGTGATTAGTTAGTTTCATATTGTCTCAAATATACTGCTTTTCTATTTCGCGAATTGGAGTTGTGTAATTGCTCTTGATTAGTATCAACACCTGAAATCTAAGGCATGTTATTCCGAGCTCCTAATAATAAAAGGCAGCCCATTTACGACAAGATTATTCTCAGAAGAGATCCTCCATTCATTTGTAATTAAATTATCGTCCACTTCTATATTTTTATCGTAACGCTCGCTGAGGTAATGAAAGTTCTGGTTTGTCGAACCGACCCAGTTCCTGTTTGTTTCTGGTTGATGATGATCATATTCCCCATCAATTAATAGATCGGTAAACTGAATCAGCTTTAACGCGCCTTTAAACTTCTCGTCACTAAGTTCCTCCATGTTGTAACCAGTAAATATCATGACGGTTAACCCCAACTCTCGAGTGAACTTAGCGATATCAACCAAGCCTGCCGCCTGTAAAAACGGTTCCCCGCCCAGAAGCGTAATCCCCTCTATTCCATAGTTTTGATAATTGCTTTTAATACGCTGGCAAATGTCTTCTGAAGACAATACCTTTGCTGGTTTTATCTCCAGAAAAGCCGGATTGCAGCAACCGCGGCATCTTTTTAGACAACCCTGCACCCAAATCGCCGTTCTTAATCCCGGCCCTTCCGCATTGGTTTGGTCAACAACGGCGGCGATGTTCAGATAACTCATCGGAGGATATCAAAGTCGAAAGACTTACCCGCTTGAACAACCGAGATAGTTTTACCAGCAAGCGCATTCGCATCATCAACTTCTTCAAACAGAAATTGAGCCAACGGGTCAAAGAGACAAGAGACCAATGCATTTAATACGCCTCGTCCACCACTTTGCGGGTCGACCTTATCGATGATGGTGCTAAGCGCTTGATCTTCATCCTCGAAAACTAAATCGGAAATTAACCATTTTTCCTTAAGGCGATTCTTTAACGGCTCAAGTTTGGTTTTTGCTATGGAAACAAGAAATTCTCTATCTTGCATGAAGTTGAATGGAACGATATTGGCTTCACCAATACGACCCAGCAGCTCTGGACGTTTCAGTTCATTTACAAAGTGATGGCTTACGGCGCTCTTAAACGCTTCAGCGGTATTGTGCCCCGGCTGAATAGTGCTCGCACCAATGTTTGACGTAAAGACGATAAACGTATCAGAAAACATGATGGTTTCACCTTTACCGTCAGTTAAGCGTCCGTCTTCAAGTATTTGTAGGAATTTATCCAGAATTCGTGGGTGCGCTTTTTCTATCTCGTCAAACAACAACAGAGAAAAGGGACGACGTTTTACTGCATTAGTAAGTTGTCCGCCTTCTTCGAAACCAACGTAGCCCGGAGGAGCACCAATTAATCGCTGGTCAGCGTGTTCATGATTGAACTCAGACATGTCAAATCGCAGGCATGCGTCTTCATCACCGAATAAAAAACTTGCCAGTGATTTAGCTAACTCGGTTTTACCCACACCGGTCGGTCCAACAAAGAACAATGCACCTTTCGGGGTTCTGGAACGGGAGGAATGTTGCAGGCCAGAAAGTCCGGTGTAGGCTCGGATCAGTACTTTTTTAACCGTTTCTATTGCTTCCTGTTGCCCTTTCACTCGGCGGCTTAGCGTTTCTGTGGTTGTTTTTAGCTTGTCGCGATTGAGTTGCTCCCAAGGCGACTCTTTCTTTCCATAGCGATACAGAGAGACGAGCGCATCGATACTCAGCGAGCCTTCTTGTTGGCGGGATAGTCTAGCCAGGTGGTTGATGTCTCTGAGTGTCAGGGCATCAGTTAAATCTGCCAGATCTTCCAATGCACGTGAGCCGGAGCTTAGTGTTTCATCCACATCAAAAACATGAGCGAGAGACAGAATGGCTTGCTTTCTGCTCTCTCGATTAGGCAGCGGAATGTTAACTTCTGAGAACTGGGGGTTTCCTAAATAAAGAGAAGGCGGCAAGATACTTGCGCCCTGACACATAAACACCATCAGACTTTGAACCTTATCTACTTCACTTGCCGTGACAGCGTCGCGAGCGTTACGAAGACCTTGGGAGATCTGCAATAACCAACCGCGCTCTTGCTCTGATAATGCATTAACCTGACCAAATAAATAGTTCGACCAATCGATGATAAATGCCGTCTTCGCCGCGTTATGATCAAGCATGACACGCTGCGCCATTGCGAAGAAATCTTCTGGTGTTATCTCTGTCGTCGGGTTTAACGTTTCAGTCTCGGAACCAAAATCTTCGCCCAAATCGTAATCATCTCCCTCCAATTCATCGGTAGATGATTGCAACTGTGACTGCAAATTTTGCCACTCTTGTGCTGTGACACCTGAAATCCCGCTCACACGGGAATAAAATACCACATGTTTAAAGCCCGCTTTTTTAAGGCTGCTATCTAATACTTCTCGCATCGGCATGATGCTATGTTGCGCCGAAAAAGCTAAATCGATCACATTGCCACTTAAGACGATACCGCGACGTAGCTTTGCCTGACGTAAAAAATCATCAAGCCAACCCGCTAATACTTTGTTATTCATTGCGCCTACTTGTTCATTCGTTGTGTTTGGGAAGGAATTGGTTTCATTTCCGCATCTTCATCGTCCGGGTTACTCCATAAGACACGAGCTTCTGACAAATCTACGCCATAAATATCCGTGAGTTTTGGCAAGACTTGTTGAATGTCCTTCTGGCAGGTTTGGCCTTTGTAGTTGTCAAACTTGTAGGTGCACTGACCATCAAGTTCTATCTGAAATAAGGCTCTGTTCCCAGCGGGGCGAGATGCGGCAATCAAGACTTCATCCTTGCCTTTATTCTTTACTAATTTGGGCTTTTGTACATGGAATCCAGCTTCTTGGAGAGATTTGTAAACGGCCTTGACCATCTCACGTCGTACTGCTTCTTCTTCAATGGCGGTATCCATTTGCTTACTTATCTCATTGAGTAACTCCTGACTTTTTTCTGGCTCATCATTTGTTTTTCTTCTTACCAACTCGAGCTGCTCAGTCAGGCCAAGCGCTTTTTCTTGAGAAAGATTTTTCACGATATCTTTAGAGATCACTTGAGTAAGCTCCGCACTCGCTTCCTTCTGACTTTGCTTATTTATTTGTTCCCGCCGTCTGTGAGCTCTCTGTTCAGCTTCGATCTTTAGGTTGCCCAAAGCCGTTTTAATATCGTCTTCGCTAACACTTCTCTCGTTTGAAAAAAGGGTCGCATACAGCTCATTCAATTCTCTTAGTACCGCATTACGGCTAAGCTTATCATTCCAGTTCAATAGCTCTTGTTGCCATACGTTAAGCAAATGACTCTTGTGCTGGCGCTCCTTTTCCTCTTTCTCCTTCAATGCAGCCACATATGCCTGATGCTCTGCGTGTTCCACTTCTTTTCTTATGCTACGAGCATTACGTGGCAATGCATGTATTGCCTGACCAATGGACATGCTGATTTCACGCGCTCTAAATGGGTCATTATGCAGCTCTCTTTGCAGATTATTGAGCTGACTACGCAATCGGGTGTAGTCACTTTGGACAAACTCTTCTAGTCCCTGCGCTAACACGTCTGATAAGATTGCTTCATAACGGTCTACGTATTCTTGCGTGGTCTGTCTGACTCGACGCGCTGCAATTTCCCGCTCTCTTGCCAAGCGATATTGGCGCTCGTGATATTCACTCATTTCGCATTTCCTTGCTTACCAATATAATGGTTTACATGCTGGGTTGGGATGTTTTCTGCGTTCGCCATGTTTCGCAGGTTCTTATCTTCAGTCACTAGTAGAACCTTTCCTAATCGATAGTAGGCAGCGACAGACAGCACTTTTGCATCTGCTGTGTTGTTTCTGTTTTTCTGTAGCAAGTTCAAATGTTCCTGCTCATAGTGCTGGCCTTCAGGCAATCGCATTAATCTGTCTATCGCTTTTCTTGCTTGTTTGGCCTTTTCACTGAACTCGCCTTTTTTCTTGTCCATTTTCAATCCGTCAAGTTCATCCAAAACAACCGCTGGTATCACCAAATAGTCGGATGATTTGATTTGGTCGAGCAGTGGTAGCCTGTGCATTAAACAGTTGGTATCAATCACGACGACCCGTTTGTTATCTGCTCTAGACGCGGAAAATGAAGAAGCAATATGTTGCTCAAGCCGATCAATGCGAGCTTCAGCAAGCTTCAATGAAGGCACGTCCAAACACTGTGACGGCACTACGTTAGACAGTTTTTTAAGTGCCGCTTTCCAGTCTGTGATTAACGTGAACAGTCGGTGATCAGCCGTGACATGTGCCAAGTCGCCAGATTCAAAGTAACTTTTCCCCGCCATATCCTGAATAGCAAAATAAGCCTTGGACAACTCATTCAGCACTGTTGTCACCATAAGGTTAGGGATAACTTTTCTCTCAGATAACGAGTGCTGAATAAGGGCAGTCACACACGTTGGGAGTAGCTTTTGACTCGACAGATGTTTATTCGCAAACAGCGCCTGATACTGTTCCAGCTCTTCTAAATTCGCGACAGGTAGTACTTTGTTTTCAAAAAGTTTTGCGCTTACGTCAGGGACGACATTTTTGATCCTGTCGTAGTATTGTTTAACGTTTCCGATGTCAGTTGTTGGCAAACGTTCCACCGCTTGTTCCACGCCCAATAATGATGAAAACAGTATGACATCGACGTCGTTTGTTTCTAAAAGGTACTGTTTAATATCCTCCCAAAGTTCCGAGCCACTTAGTTTTACTGCCAAGTCAACGCGTCTCGGCTGGCCAGCAAAGTGAACCGTTGTATTACCTGCGTGGATCTCAAACGCATTAAAATTGCTATCAATATTCAACGCTTCTAGGCTATCTCTCGCCTCAACTCGTTGTTTAGGAAGAGTAAGTAGATTCCCAGATAGAGAAACGTCATCCTCTGCGGCTAAACATATTGTCGGCAGTTTGCTGACATCCACACTTTCCCGAGTCACAATAAGCCTCGATGCACTAATATTGTTCAGTCGCTTGGTATGCTCGGGAGCGGCTAAGGCTTTGACCTGCTGCCATTTGAACGATGGTAATTCGATCTCCGCATGGTTTGAAAAACAGTCCTGTACGATTTGAGACCATAAAAACTCTTTGTCTGCCGCATTCAACCAACTCAGAAAAGACTTTTCCGACGAGGTGACATTCACGTTTCCATTGGTATCGATATCGAGAGAGAGTGTTTTAATGTCCCACGAATTTTCTGATAATTGCGGTTTTACACGTTCAATTCTTATATTTGGCTTACTTTGCCACTCACCACGAATGCGCTCTTCAACAATGCCTTCTACAACTGCTAAGGTCACGTCTATTGAACGAGGATTTATTGAAGCTACATCATCATTGACGTCTTTTCGCAAACCGTTTTTGTTTACGAGCTTTCTTAGTACCGGATGATAATAGTGAGTCTCTGACGTATTTTTGTTACTACTAGGCAATGCATTATCGGCCAAAAATTTTTTTCCGCTTGGTGTTACATCAAAACTATCCAGCGTCAGTGTTCCTCCTTCATCTATCGACAGTCCGTGCATAATCTCAACGGCATTAAAGTCCATCAGATACCTGAGCCCTTCAATGAAAAATACTGAATCCGTCTTTAGTTCTTGAGTAATCTGATCAATGCTTTGGTGGCCCAAGTCATTCCGATATTTAACCAATAATTGCAGGAAGCTTTTTTCAAAAACCGTTGGTTTACGAATAGTTTGATAAGAAATCTGAGAGTTTATCTCATATACAGGCACGGCTATTTTATGGTTTTGAAGGTATCTCATTTACGCGCCCTCTCTTTTCTGTTGCTTGTCGACTCTTCTTTAATTCGCATCTCTGAAGCAGGGAATATCCGAGCAGCACGATCGAGATCTCCAAAGATGTTTCGATACACCTGCTTTTTCTGAGTCCCCGGTGCATCCATATTCGGGAGATATACATCCCTTTGCTCCAACATATTTCTCGCACCAAAGACGATTAACAAGTTTTGTGCACGGGACATAGCAACGTTAATAAATTCATACCGAGCAACATTGGCTCTAGCAGAGCGTCGTTTGTTCTTTGGTCCGCCATCATTTCTGACCAAGCTAATCAAAATGATCGGTTTCTCTTTGCCCTGATAACGAATTACCGTATTGATTTCCACGTGAATCGCATCAAACTGAATGTTTCCACCATTAACTTTGCGGATTTCATCTCGGATAACACGACACTGAGATGCATAGAACGATACCACTCCAACTTTCTGTTTCTTTTTCTGGCTGAAGCCATTTTGTCTGGACTGCTCATTTATGTTTTTCAGCGTATGCGCAATCAAGCGGGCTTCAAGCCTGTTGGTACGCTCTTCGCTTTCTCTAAATGAATTTCCCTTGAGGTCATAGGATGTATCGATCCAGAGTATATGGTCTTCAACAAGATACTCATCGCCATCTTTAGCGCACCGCTTTTCGCTTGATATAAGTTTGTTGTTTTTTCCATCGATAACAATGCCATGCATGTGCCTTCTATCCTGGTTCTCCTTATTGATTTGTTCACTCTTCTCAGGAGAATCAAAACCATATCGCAGCTGTCCTTCATAAAAATGATTAACGATTTTCATGATTTGTGGATGCATTCGATACTGGACAATTAACCGCTCGCGTATTGAAGGGTCCGCATTTTCAAAATGCTCCTTAAACAAGGACGCCGTCACCAACTTCTCGAAGCGACGAAGGTTATCTTTGGTGAGTATCTTACTATCCCCTTCCTCCATGGCTTCTTCGGCTTTATCCGTAAAGGCTTGCGCGTCCTGACTTTCCTGAAATACAGGCGGCAACTGCCTATGGTCCCCAACTAGAATGGCTCTGCGGGCACGCATAAGTGGCAGAAGTAATTCAACTGGTGTCGCTTTAGATACCTCATCAATAACCACCGTATCAAAGCTTTCCACCCCCGCATTTTTTAGCGTCTGTTCGCTTTCATTACATGAAATGGCTATCAGATTACAGTTCTCAACAAAGGTATTTTCAATGTGCGCCCAATCAGACTGCGCCGCATTGTTCTCTGAAAGGTTTTCAGCCCAGTCAGAGAAAAAACCTTCCCAAGGAGCTCTGATCTGACTTTCTTCCAGTAACTCGGAAGACTGTTTGTTCAAACACTGTTTAGCGTTACTCAATTGCAGTTCAAAGTCTTCAGACTCAGCAACGTTCCGCTCGGACAATAGCTTGCCTGCCTGATTCTTAGACTTTTGAAGATTACTCTGTAGCTTTCTTAACTTATTCTCGCAGTTTGCCAAAACTGACTCGCTGTGTTTAATCGCATCATCATTCGGTGCTTCTGCGTTTCCGCTTTCCTTCAACCAGCCTTCTTGATCGTTGGCCACGATTAGGATCGCTTGTTCTATAGAATCATAAATGGTGTCTAGTTTGTTTATACGCGCCGAAAGTAATTGTTCCGTTTCCGATGCATTACTTACATTAGCAAAGATTTCTTTATCCGCAAAACATGAATAGGTCTGCTCATCTAATCCAGATTGTTGTTCTCTAAGCTTCTTAATCTGCCTTCTTGTATTACGCCATTGATCTGCTAGAACATTGCTATCGTCGGTTTCCATTTTGACGATAAGGAGCTTCTCCTCTTCTTCCAGCTTAGACAGCCGTACCTGCGTTTCGTCATCTTGCAAACCACCCTCGCCAACAGCTTGCAAACGCAATATATCGTGCTTCATTTTTTCAATACGATTTTTCACATCGCGCCAAATAGGCAGCGTTTTACCTATGATTAGGGCTAAGCTTTCTGGGTTGTCTGTTGGCTCGTAACAATGGAAAAAATCCGGCAACTTAATCTGTATCTCTGACAACTTAAACAAGCGATGAATCAACATATGCGCACTTTGAGGGAAAAAATCTGCTTGCGTTAAATTACCCTCACCGTGTTTGAAAAATGCAATGCTTTGGTTTGTCGCCTGTCTTTGCTCCTGAAGGTGAGCGTATTGCTCATTAGCTTCGTCAAACGACTTTCTTACCTGAAGAAGTTGACCGCGGCCTGCTTTGAACTCAAGTTGAGTGTCACTGTGTGCTTTTTTCGCTTTTGCTATATCAGCCGCAACGAAATCTGCGCGGTCAATCCATTGTTGAAGCTCAGTGATTTCATCTTTTTTGATCTGTTGAGGTTCAATCCATGATGTTTGAACGTGTGTACGCAAGCTACTGTAATAACGGTCAAGGGAGCGATGTTCAGAGAAGACCAGCCCTTCTTCAGTAATTTTCCCCTGCCCTCGTGCTAAGCGGATCGCTCTTAATTCAGGATGGTTACGTATACAACTCAAGCAATTATCAATAGCATCATGCGACTGACTGGCAAGCAACACGGTTTCTCCTTGTCTCGCCAGTTGCAAAATTGCTTCTGCGATAACCGTCGTTTTACCGGTTCCGGGAGGGCCCTGAACTAAACACAAGTCTGGCGCACCCATCATTTTTGCTACGGCATTTTTCTGTGCATCATTGAGCGCTTCATTAAACCAAGTCTCTACTATTGGAAGCTGCTCTAATTTGTTTGCCTGATTGATATCGAAGAGGTAGCTAGACAGATAAGGGGAATAACAATTTTCATTTTGTCGCAGGTTTTTGATCGTATATTCATGTCGTTTGATAAGCGCCAAATCCCCGACTGAAGGAAATGAAATAAAGCCTTCTTTGGGCACACTGTCTAAAAGCTCTTTCCTGATATCAAGATATTGAAGTGGATTGTCATCACCTTGCGTTTCTTCATCATCGCTTGGATCGTCATGCGTTGCGTTGTCGAGTTTGTTTTTCCATTCTTCTGGTAACTCGATGGTAACTGTTGCTAGAAGTGGCTTATCTATTCCCTGCTCGTGAAGTTCAGTCAGCAACCCGGAGAACGGTTTGCTCTGATTAGCATCTATCACGCTTAACTGACCTTTCAATTGACCGAGTTCCATGCCTCTAGGTATACGATTGGCAAGGTTTTTATCACTGATATTGAATTGCCAGTTGTCTGTCGAAATACCTAGCTCATACGCTTCAAGATCTTTTCGTCTAAACACATGACTTGCATGTTCTAACTCTTTTTTGCTTCCACCTATGACCAAAAACTCAAGTTGATCTTGTTCATTTAGGTCGAACTTTAGATAACGTAAACCTATCGTTTTTTCATTAACCAATGCTCGTTTGAAGGTTAAGAAGTCCAACCATTCTTTAAGGCGATCGGCGGTCTTTACAGAGATGAGCGGGAGTTCTAGGGCGAGTTTTGGGGTTAACACGTTGTCACGTGAGTTTCGCTCTGGCGTCAATGAGGATGCGGTCGCAAGTAACTCAACTTCATAAGATGCTGCGCTGTCATCGTTGTGCGTAGTAAAAATATCTTCTGGGATAAATACCGGATCTCTTTTTCTGACTGGCCAATATCCACGGATAGAAACAGTGCTGTTAGGAGGTAGAAGGTCGATGAAGCTTCCATGATTCGGCAACCTGATAGCTAGAGCGATACGCTTATCAGAGTTATCCTGAAGAGAAAGGTTGGCGACAAAATAAGACAACGGAATGTTCTGAGGGAAAAAGTCAGAAAGGAATTGCTCTAATTGCTCCTCTTCATCTTTAGAAACGCGCTTATAATATAAAGCTAACCGCTTGTTTTTACCTAATAGCCGCTTAAATGAACGCAATAAAAAGTCATATTTACTGTTGTTTTCATTGCTCCAGTATAGCGTTCCTTTCAAAGCATCAGGTGACGACTTTTGAATACCACCTCGCGACGAGTAAAAATTGAACTCTTCAACATTTGACTCTTCTATATCTATTCCTGGTTCCTGTTCGTTTTTATCTTGCGTAGATAACTGTTTAAAAAAGTCTCTTAACACAACAACCTCTAATATCTTATATTATATACATAACGCTATTCAGCAATATTATCCAATACTTAAAGCCCTATCAGTAACTTCAACTAACCCTTTAAAAAAACGAATACATTTTTCTGCTTCTGGTTTACTGATTAGATGTGAGGTCTGCTTATCCGTTACTGAACGATGAACTGCATCTCCTCTCTTTTTGATCCAGTCATTTAGCTTTGCTCTAGTGCGCTCTTTATTTTCATAACCAGGCCATGACCAATACTCTGTTACATCTACCCCCAAAAAACGTTCAAATATATCTTTCGTTTTCTTGCTATTCGGGGTGTGGAAGTACTTGAGGTCATTCTCAAGGGTTTTGTTTATGAAATTCCCGATCTGACAGCCTTGCAATACTTTCGTCTGTCTTTCAACCTCTTCACTAATCTTGTCTTCCACATACGTTTCCCAAGCAGTTAAAGTCATAATTAATGCTGCACGCTTTAATTCTTCAGGATCTCTACCCAACTCAGGGATGTTCTTCATATGTTCATATGCTTCTAAAATGCGTTCCGCATCTTGAATCGAAACATCAAATACACTTTTAGCTTGGCACATATAAATTCCTTCTATTCTGGTTGGTTGACCAGCCGTATTGTTTACAAACAAATTTTACATTTCCTAAAGACATTACTATCTAGTACCTTTTAATCCCCTGCGTTTCAGATAAAGATAACGAATGTATTAAGTCTAACCTTTCGGTTTCACGGATAGTTCCGACGTACTCAAATAAGGTACTTTCCCAGAAGGAACTAGATTTGCGGCTTTATCTAAATGCACGTCCTGGTCATCAAAAAAGATATGTGGACGAAACGCTTTGAGAACTTTTGTCTTCTCTACTCCTCCGAGAAAAAAGGCTTCATCAACGTATACCCCCCAACTACGCAGTGTTTTTATAACTCGCATCTCAGATGGACTATTTCGAGCAGTTACAATTGCAATACGAACAGGAGAATACTCAACACGCATTGGTAAGCGCTCTTGAAGAGTTGAAAGCTTTTTAAGCAAGCTAGCATAAGGACCTTCTTCCATGGGAATATTTTGCTTTTCATCTTCTTGAGCATGAAATGCTGCAATCCCTTGTGTTTTGTAAACTAATTCGCTTTCTTCAGAAAACAACACAGCATCACCATCAAATGCAATACGCACCTGACCCTCTGGGATTTCAGGAGCATCATGAGGTGGCTCTTTTAGAATTGCAGCAGCACACAACTTTGAATCAATAACTTTTTGTGCATCTTCCACGCTGGTTGTTAAAAACAGATCAACATCAAAGGCGTCTAGATAATCGGGAACAGATTCTCCAGCAGTAAATGCAGAACGCGTGATATTGAGTTGGTCATATCGAATAGTATTCAATACCCGCAAACCAGTGTCAGGGCTATTACGAGACATCACCACTACTTCCACTAGAGGAGAATTTCCAATTTGATACTGATTTAAGCCAAGTAGAGCCTTCACTAAATGCCACCCCGTTCCCGGAGATAGCGGTTCATTTTCATGCTCACGCATAAAATCTCGGTATTTTTCAATCGCAGTGTCGGGGTCTGATGTTTTGGTATCACGGAAGATACGATCTGACTCTTCCATATCATAAAGCGCGGTGGCACTAACGCCTATAACAAGAGTGTTTGATAAATCCAATGGCATCGTTATACCTCACCTATCTTAAATAATTATAAAAATCAGAACCATATATTTAAATCTATCATCGTTACAACTGAGGAATATCACAAAATTTCCATATGCTTTTTTGCACGTTTTGCTACATATATGGCACTGTCGGTTAACTCAATAACTCGTGTTGCTACAATTTCCGTCAACTGACATACTGCCGCTGTTATCAGACATAACAATAATTAGCAATGGTCGTGCACTCTGAACCTGACATTGTTATATTCTCTTTTATTTAATAACCGCTAATATACGTTATTTATTCTGTAACTATCGTAGTTAAGCTCACAGCAATTGCTGTGGTGACCATTCTCTGCCCTGCATTTCTCGCCGCGACGATAAAACCGATAATGGCAATACCAAATACCCAAACGGAATCAAAACCAATTTGTGCCATCTGTATGTCTACCAACAATTTCGTCAACACCAAGATAACCGCACTAATCAAGGAAACCGCTGCTGCATCCCGGTAAAGCAAATACGATTTATGCGTTGTTGCTACTTCATCCTGATTTGTTACCGGTCGATAAAATTCCCGATACCAGTAACTATTTTGGCTTTTGTTGTCAGATTTAAGAGATTCATAATCAACCACTCTCGTCTTAAACAAATCGATATCAATACGAGTATCCTTTTCGGCAAGCTGAATAAATCGATGACCTGGTAATACATTTCGCCAACGAAGAAACACCAGTGCATTTTTTAAGTCTGCAGGGATAAGGTGGCTAAGCCACCCTGCTAATACACTAATTGCCAGCATAGTCCCCCCAGTATCCTTTAGGATATCCAGCAAACTGGTATCGAAGGTATGACGGTTAACCATAGTAACAGCAATAAGTTGAATAACCACTAACACAGAAAGTGGTGCGATATTTTTCGCTTTGAGAGATAAGCCAGCCATCTATGCCACCTCATCGTCATATTCATAGTGGTAAGGTTCTGGATCTAAACTATTCCAGCCGGCTCGGTTTGGGGCATTGTGATAATGGTGGATCCCTGTCCCTCTGGTGGCGAGAACTTTCACTCCTCGGTGAGTAAAGGCATTCATAACCACTTTTCTTGGGTGTTTTGGCTCAGCCCCTTTTGCGGTCGAAGCTATCGCTGTAATGCCGCGGGATTCTCCTTGTGCCACAGGCTCCCCGACTAAACGATTAAGTACCGTTTTCCCAATATTTCGTTTGCTACCATGGTGAGGAATTTGTATAAATCGAAGGTCTGCAGTTTGACTGTAGTGGCATAGTGAATTTGGTCACTTAGTTAGAGGTGATATCATCACCTCATAAGTTAACAGGTGACATTATGACAAAACATACAAGACGACTATTTAGCGCAGAATTTAAGTTAGAAGCAGCGCAGCTAGTCTTAGACCAAAATTA
>NZ_CAWNJO010000071.1:0-143690 GCF_963874835.1 Vibrio sp. V12_P9A6T4
GAATTAGATTCGCTCTGATACTGAAGCTTGTATAGCACAAAGCATACCAACATTAATCCATTGATTTTTAAATAAAAAATAATAAATCATTAAATAATCAGGTCAAAATAACACTTCAAAAAATGTCATTATGACACTACAATATCCAAAAACATCACCTGAGTGCTTACCATGCAAGATTTTTCCATCTCTACCTTGATTGAAATGACCATAGGACTCGCAAGTGGTTTGAACGATCAAGATAGGTTCAATCGCCTGCTTGATGCGATTCGTAAAACCATTCAATGCGACTGTGTGATGCTGCTTTCACGCCAAGGTGATTTGTTAATCCCCCTTGCGATGCAAGGCTTGACTCGCGATACCTTAGGCCGACGCTTTTTAATTGATGAACATCCCCGCTTTCGTGAGATTTGCCACGCTGATGGGCCGGTTATTTTCGATGCGAATTCACCACTACCCGATCCTTTCGATGGTTTATTAATGGATCATGATGGCGACCTTCCCATGCACTCTTGTATGGGCCTACCCCTTTTATTTGGTGATAAACTGCTCGGTATATTGACGCTTGATAGCCTTAATCCCAACATGTTTGAGCATATTCCCAAACGCAGCCTAGAAGCGTTGTCGGCAATCGCGGCCTCTACCTTGAAAATGGCACTGACCTTTTCTCAACTTGAAGCACAAGCCAAACAATCACAGCAACGCTTAGAAGAGCTGAATGAAGAAGCATGGGACAGAGAAGGTGGAGAGATCATCGGTTCAAGTGCATCGATGCTAGCCATGAAAGCCGATTTGGAAGTGGTCGCCCCTTCTAATTTCAACATTTTAATCCATGGTGAAACGGGTGTCGGTAAAGAGCTGGTCGCACGAACACTGCACCAACTATCAGCGCGTAAACGCCAGCCCCTTATTTATGTCAACTGCGCCGCAATTCCAGAAAACTTGGTCGAAAGTGAACTATTTGGCCACGTCAAAGGAGCTTTTACTGGAGCAGAACGGCATCGCTTAGGCAAGTTTGCATTAGCCGACGGTGGAACCTTATTTCTCGATGAAATCGGTGAACTGCCACTGGCTGCCCAAAGCAAGATTTTACGTGCATTGCAGAACAATGAAATTCAGCCCGTAGGACAAGATCATGTCCAAACTATTGATGTACGAATATTGGCAGCGACAAATCGAGATTTAAAGCAAGAGGTGGAAGCGGGAAGATTCCGAGCCGATCTTTACCATCGACTCAGCGTATACCCTGTTCATATCCCTCCGCTAAGAGAGCGAAATGGTGACGTTACCTTGTTGGCAGGTTATTTTTTAGAGCAAGCGCGTCGCAAGCTCGGTATCACACAGCTCAAAATCGATCCCAACGCACTGGCTGGGTTACTCAACTACTCATGGCCCGGTAATGTTCGCGAATTAGAACACGTGATCAACCGCGCAGCGCTGAAAGCACGAGCCAGACAAGGCTTACAAGCGTTGATCACAGTCAACAGCTACGACATAGGTGAGTTAGACTTCAGCCTACCTCTGGTTAACACGCCAAGTACGTTGAGCGACACAGAAGCCACAGCGAAGGTGTGGCAACGTGGGCTGCGAGAAGCAACGGATGAATATCAGCGTAAATTGATCAGTGAAGCATTGACCCAATCCGATTTCAATTGGGCAAAAGCGGGAAGATTATTGCAAGTGGATCGCGCGAATCTCACTAGGCTTTCAAAACGCTTAGGGATTTCGGTGAAAAAAACACACGCAATTGAGCGTTAATCTCACTGTCATCACTAATATATCTTTTCTAACCCAAACAGTAATTACAGGTAAGACGCTCACCATACTGTGTGAGCGCTCATTATTCGGCGGTTAGCTACCCATTTCACTCGGCAACACTTCTGTTGCAACTAAAGCGCGTGGAAATGCGTTTTCATACGCTTGCATAAAGTCTTGGCGGATCAGTTGCTCTAAATGGTTGGCCCGCTCTGTTGGGCAAAAAATCATGAAATGCACGATCTGTTCTCCTGCGGCTGCGCTGCTGATCTGAATGTGCGGTTCAGCACTGGGCAAATCTACACCCGCATGTTTTTCAATCATGCTGTTATAGCGCCTTGCAACATCAATAAAGTGGGCAAAGTGGCTCTCAATCTTTTCATGCATAATCGGTAATAAAGGATACAAATTTACAAATTCAGGCACTACTATCGAAAAGTTATGAAACACATAACGCTTCATAAAATTAAGGTTTTTTACCGGAAACGAGAAGAACATACTGTTTGGCAAGGTCGCGGTTTTTCCGGTGTAGTGATATTGACCATGATTCAAATCGATTTCTTGGATCACGGTTGCCATCAAGTTGTGTTCGATCACTTCACCGCTCAGTTTTCCGACTTCAATCCAATCCCCGATACGAAATGAGCGAGAGCTCGCTCGCTGAATTGAACCCGTAAAACACAAGATGATCTCTTTTGATGCGACTACAATGGCGACCGCTATCGCCGTCACTGACAGTGCAAATTCGTTGATCTCCGATTGCCACAATACGAAGAGGATGACCAAAGTAAACGCAAAGGTGCCATTCTTGGTGCGTGACATCCATTTACGCTGCTTTTCGGTAATCAGTGCGACATCGCCACGAATTTGAGAAAGCACAACTCGCCGCGTCAAAATAATCAACGTCATGATTAAAATACTAAACACCAATTTATGAGTGATAAGAAAGTCCCACACCGCGACCACTTTCTCCATATCAATCCCCTTCTTTTATTTTTATACATAATGATCAGCAACACATCTAAGCCAACTAGAGAGCAGCAGATTGAGATCGTGTTAGAAATTTTAGAAAGGTATTGTAACTGAGTGAATAGTTAACGTCGGCATAAGGCGCAATTATTATGCGCCCTGTCATAGCTTTGGAAGAGAAACTCCCTTTGAGATTGGCGAAAGGAAAAATTTGTTATCAGTGTTGATTCGCCAACGCTGTCTTTTCAGCCAGTTTTACAATCACGTTTACCGCTTGTTCCATCCCTTCAATGGTAATGAACTCATGAATACCATGAAAATTATAACCGCCAGTGAAAATATTAGGGCATGGCAGGCCCATGAATGAGAGCCTCGCACCATCCGTACCACCTCGAATAGGTTTGATCAGCGGTTCAACATCACAAGCAATCATGGCTTGTTTAGCCAGTTCAATGACTTGTGGATGAGGCTCGACCATCTCTTTCATATTGAAATAGCTGTCCGTCACGACCAACTCAACTCGTCCTTTCTCAAGACGGGCATTTAACTGGTCCACTTGCTGCTGCATAAACACTTTACGAGCTTCCAAGCCTTCTCGTTCAAAGTCTCTAATAATGTAACCCAAGGTTGAGCGAGCCACACTCATCTCTGCGGATTTTAAATGGTAAAAGCCTTGATAGCCCTGCGTGGTCTCTGGGGTTTGATCGGCTGGCATCATAAGCTGAAATTGTGCGGCGATGTTGATGGCATTCACCATTTTATCTTTCGCGGTCCCCGGGTGAACATTCACGCCATAGCAAATGACATCGGCGCTCGCCGCATTGAAGTTTTCATACTCCAATTCGCCCACCGGGCCACCATCAATGGTATAAGCCCACTGTGCGCCAAACTTCTCCACATCAAATAAATCCGCGCCACGGCCGATCTCTTCATCGGGAGTGAAACCGATACAAATATCACCATGTGCGATGCTTGGGTCGGCAATTAACCTCTCAATGGCCGTCATAATTTCAGCGATGCCTGCCTTATTATCGGCACCAAGCAGTGTGGTGCCGTCAGTCGTGATCAGATTGTAACCATGCAGTTGATGCAAATCCGGGTATTGAATAGGTGACAGCACCTCATCCCCTTTACCTAAAGCAATGTCTCCACCTTGATAATTCTCCACAATTTGCGGCTTAACGTGTTTACCTGACGCGTCTGGCGCGGTATCCATATGTGCAATAAAACCAATCGCAGGAACAGGGTAATCAACATTCGATTGCAACTTCGCCATAACATAGCCGTGTTCATCAACCGTAGCATCGGTTAAGCCTAATGCGATTAATTCTTCATGCAGTGTATGGGCAAACGTCATTTGCCCTACTGAACTCGGGCAACGGCGGCTGGCAGGGTGAGATTGAGTATCAAAAGAGACATAACGCAAAAAGCGTTCAACAAGATTTTCCATAGCAAGCACTCAATAAGTTAGCATGTCAACGTATCGCCTATGTTGGGATACGCAGTTAATTGCAAGCTATACTACGCGCTCATCAGAAACGGAATTTGCTATAAATCAGCTTTTCAGCAATTACTGAGGTGTCAATCATTCAAAAAAGGGATCAAAAATGCCCACCGCAGTGAGCATTGAGAGAAGCAAACAGGGCGTTTAAAGCAGAATGAAAATGCCCGCTAGACATGCACTCATTAAGTTAGCTAGCGTACCTGCAATCACCGCTTTAATACCTAAATTCGCGACTTCTGCACGGCGTTCAGGAGCGATAACCCCGATAGAGCCTAATTGGATCGCGATAGAACCAATATTGGCAAAGCCGCACAGAGCAAAAGTGATGATAACTTGGGTGTGTTCCGACAACAGCGCTTTGTGGTCAACAAAATCAATGAAAGCCACAAATTCGTTCATCACCACTTTTTGCCCAATGTAAGAGCCCGCCATCAAGACTTCATGGCTTGGTACACCAATCAACCAAGCCAGTGGTGAAAATAGATAACCGAACAGCAGTTGCAAGGTTATACCGTTCAAACCCAATAACTCACCGAAACTTTCAAGCCCAGTGTTAACCATCGCAATCACACTCACAAATGCAACCAGCATTGTACCGACGGCCACCGCCACTTTCATGCCATTCATCGCCCCGCTCGCCAGTGCGTCAATCACATTACTTTCTTGCGCTTTATCCATCTCAATATTGGTTTGATCAAGTGGAACATCGCGCTCTGGTACGATGATTTTTGCCATCATTAAACTGCCGGGTGCGGCCATAAAACTGGCTGCAATAAGGTATTTAAGCTCAACACCTAGACCGGCATAGCCACCCAACACGCTACCTGCGACAGAGGCCATGCCTCCGGCCATGACGGCAAACAGTTCTGAACGTGTCATGCGCGACAAAAAGGGACGCACAAGCAGTGGTGATTCGCCTTGTGAAAGGAAAATGTTACCCGTAGCAACCAGAGATTCTGCTTTGCTCGTACCTAAAAATTTTTGAATACCACCACCGATAAACTCGATGACTTTTTGCATGATACCAAGGTAATAAAGGGCAGAGATAAGAGCGCTGAAGAAAATGATGATAGGCAGAACACGAACAGCAAAAATAAATCCGGAATCGGCTAAATCACCGAATAGAAAGCGGATTCCTGCATCGGCGAAACCCAGCAAACTCGACACACCGCCGCTGATGCTGGCTAGTGCGCTTTGTCCCCATGGGAAGTAGAGCACCAGCGCGGCAAAACCAACTTGCAGCAATAAAGCACGTGATACGGTTTTCCAATTGATGAAAGATCGATTTTCAGAGAGCAGGTAGGCACAAGCGATCAGCGCTAAAATGCCGACGAGGCCAAAAAGAATATTCATTGTATTTACCTAGTTTGAAATTTGGAAATAAGGGTAGAACCAAAAAACTTGGCAAAGGAGGAATCATTGTCCTTTTGTACAACAAAAGCGTGACAAAAAGAGGGGTATGCGAACATATTGTTCATCTAAGATCACCTTATACAAGCAGAGGAACTTAGCTGGTCCAGTCCTTGGGGTCATTCACATTTCCGTGTGACGGCTTGTATGGGTTGAGCACCGGCTCATAACCGGGCGGAAAGTATAGCGAACAAAATGAGAGTTTCATCACATATTTTTACGCAAACGTTCAAGCGCTCATTTATTCGACAGTTATTCTAAAAAAACATCAAACACAGGCAAGATTGGATGGAAAACAAACAAAAAAAATATGGAATTTTCATCACAAATTTAAACTAATTTAGCTATATAAAAACGAATAATTGGTATTTCTGCATTTTGCCAACTAGCTTTAAGAGAGTCACTTTCAAGAGACTGAAACGGTTTCGAATAAAAATCACTAGCAACGTCACGCCTCTTGCGGTCAACACTGACCCAAGAGGCATTTTTATTGGACAAAGTCACTGTAGTGCAACAGCGTGAGGCGAAAACTAGTTTACAACCTCAATATCGGTTTCAGGAATACAACAACACGCTAAAGCGAAACCAAGATGACGTTCATGCTCAGGCAGTGCTGGCACGTCAGGTTGATGCACTTTGCCCGACTGCACAGTCACCTTGCACGCGCCACAGAACCCTGCTCGGCAACTGTTGGCAATCGCAATGCCAGCGGCTTCGGCTTGATCTAATAAGGTCGTTTGGTTATTACCCTCAAATACATGGCCATTGACGCTCAGTTGTAACGTTTTCAGCTCAGCTGCGACGGTGTGCGCCACACCAAATGCTTCTTGGTGGTAAGATTCTTCCGCAAGCCCTTTTTTCAACAATAAGCTTTTTGCTTTCTGCATAAAACCATCAGGTCCACACACGAACACTTGGCGAGCAGTCACATGTTGGATTTGCTTAAGGTGAGATAAAGAGAGCCGGCCTTTCAGGCCAAACCAATCTACTGGAGCTTGAGTCAGCGAAATGAAGACTTTCAACCCCGGATGTCGCTGCTTAAGCGCTTCAAGTTCAACACGGCAAGGAATATCCTCAACGCTGCGGCATTGATGATAAAAAACCACATCTTGAATTTGTTGATTATCGGCAAGATAGCGCAACATCGATAACATAGGCGTCACGCCACTTCCAGCCGACAACAGTAACAACGGTTGTTGGTGCTGAGTCGACAGATGAAACGAGCCATCCGGTGATTGCGTGGTCAATGTACTTCCTACCTGCAAGTGATCAAGCAACCAGTTAGAAACTCTACCGCCATCAATACGTTTGACTGAAATCGCTAACCGACCCGGGCGCGATGGGCTAGATGACAAAGTGTAGCGGCGCGCCACGTTCTCGCCATCGATCACAACTTCGATTGGTAGGTGCTGCCCAGGTTGATAATTTGGCATTTCACCCTTTTTCGGCTCTAGCCAGAACGTGACAAAATCACGCGCAATCGCTTCACGCTCAACACAGGTCATCACATGGTGACTCATGCCCAAATCTCGATAAAACTCTTTCTCTTTGTACTCAAGCACCTCAACGCTGTCGCCAACTCGAATCATTCCCTCATTTTTTGCGACTAAATTTTGCCCAAAAAACACCCCACCTCTTTCGTTAGCGCGAAATTGTGACAAGGTTCTTAGCGGCTCTTTGGTTGGACGAAAAGCCCCTTTATTCACATCAACAGTAGTGAGAATACAGCGTTCGCAAGGTTTTACCGCTTCAAATTCTACCTCACCAATTCGGATCCGCTTCCAGCTGTCTTCAGCGAAAGGCTCATCGGTTCGTACCACTAGATTGGTACGAAATTGATCCATACTGTGTACTTCAGGGCTGCGGCGATTGAGTTCATCAAGTGAAGCTTGGCTGATGACCAGCACTGGATAGCCATCAGCAAAACTGACATTGTGACCCACTTTTTCACGCATTCGGTTTGATTGCTCTCCGGTAAACAGCAACTCAACACGCTGGCCTAACACTTGGCTAAACCAATCATCCGCTTCATCGGTTGTGGTGTAAGCGGTAAAGTTATCGTCCCACACTTGCGCTGGAGAAGGTTGCATTTTGAAATCTGCATAACGCAGTTTTAACGGAGATTGGTTCGCTGCCGTAAAGATCAAACCATCTGCAACCAGTATTGAATTCACCTTAACCATATTTGGATACTTACGTGCAGTGACCATTGAACCATCAGCTAACGCGATCATAAAGCGCCGATCAAAAGCCAGCCCCTGTTTTTCAACCCAAGCGGTGGACTGCGCGATACCACCTATCGATTTGACTGGGTAAACGTTAATTTGTGAAAGTTGAGCTGACGACATGGCCTATCCTTATGCTTTTTTGAAGGTATTTTTATAACGCGATGATAATGGAAATCGCCAAAGCTGGCTAACCCTATGGAAAATAAAAGGATGAAATTCACCCCTGTTTCCTCTATCATCCTGTCGCTTAAACGTAAGCGATTGCGCGCACATTAAAAGCGAAGCCCGTTTAAGCTCCAATCAATTTATTTTCCGGTGGGAGCAACCAATGAAAACATTAACAATTACTCGTCCAGACGACTGGCATGTTCACTTACGTGATGGTGATGTGTTGGCCGATACAGTACGAGACATCAGTCGCTACAACGGCCGCGCACTGATCATGCCCAATACGGTCCCGCCGATCACCACCACAGAATTAGCATTAGCGTACCAACAGCGCATCATGGCGCAAAAACCACGTGATTCTTTCAAGCCACTCATGGCGCTTTATCTCACCGATAACACGACACCTGATGAGATCCGCAAAGCCAAAGCTTCTGGCGCTGTCGTGGCAGCCAAACTTTATCCGGCTGGGGCGACCACCAATTCAGATTCTGGCGTAACCTGCGCTCAAAATATTTACCCTGTATTGGAAGCGATGCAAGACGTTGGCATGCTGCTGCTGATTCATGGCGAAGTAACCGCTCACGATGTGGATATTTTTGACCGAGAAAAAGCCTTCCTCGATACAGTGCTTGCTCCTATTGTTAATGATTTCCCAAATCTGAAAATAGTGTTAGAACACATCACCACCGCCGATGCTGCCGAGTTTGTAAAAAATGCGAACCAGAATGTAGCGGCAACGATCACGGCGCATCATCTACTTTATAACCGCAATCACATGCTTGCTGGTGGTATTCGCCCTCATTTTTACTGTTTGCCAATCCTTAAGCGCAACACCCACCAGCTTGCGCTGATTCAGGCAGCGACATCGGGCAATAAGAAATTTTTCTTGGGTACTGATTCTGCGCCTCATGCCAAAGGCAAAAAAGAAGCCGCTTGCGGCTGCGCTGGATCGTACACAGCGCACGCAGCCTTAGAGTTATACGCAGAGGTGTTTGAGCAAGTTGGTAAAATTGGCAACCTTGAAGCGTTTGCCAGTCACAATGGCCCTGATTTTTACGGCCTACCCCGTAATAACGACACCGTTACTTTGGTCAAAGAAGAGTGGCCAGTTGCTGAAAGTATGCCATTTGGCTCAGATATTGTGGTGCCGATCCGCGCCGGTGAAACGGTCGCGTGGGCAGTAAAATAGCTCATTAATACATCAAAAAGGGAAGCCGCGGCTTCCCTCTCTTTATCATTATCATTTTTGCACCACACAGCGCTTATCTCAGCTTAGGCTGACGCTCTAACAGCACCATCACTTCGCTATGATCGGTATGTGGAAACATATCAAACCATTGCAGTTTTTTGGGTAAGTAGCCCACCATACCTTGCATATCAGTGATCAGCGTTTGCGGGTTACAGCTTGAGTAAATGATGTGTTTGGGTGATAAAGCCACCAATCGCTCAACTAATTCAGCTCCTAAACCACGACGCGGAGGGTTGACTAGCACTAGCTCAGGCGCGGTTGATTGAGCTTGTGAGAATTGGGCAGAATCCAGCGCAGCAAAGTCTAAATTGGTAATGCCCATCGTCTTGGCAGAGCGTTTAGCACTGGCGATCGCTTCTGGTTCAATTTCAATTCCTGTGACTGCCGTAGTTGGACTGGCACAATGTAGGGCAAAACCGCCCACGCCACAAAACAGATCCCACATGTGACTTGGGTTTATCTCTCTCACCCAATCACGCGCCGCCGCGTACAACTGCTTCGCTACATGCGGGTTGGTTTGGAAAAAACTTTTCGGGCGGATAACCATAGGCACCTGATTAAACTGCTCAATCAAATACTCACGCTCGGTTAAAAAAATCTCTTCTTCACCTTCTAGGCGCGCCATGTGGATGGGTTGAAGGTTAACTGAGACGACGCGAATGGTTGGAAACTGCGCCTGAAGCCGCGCGAGGTTTTGCTCAACTCGGCCTAAAGCTTCGCGGCTTCTCAGTACGAAACGCAGCATAAACTCACCTGAATATTCGCTGCGTGTGAGCAATATGTATTTGAGTTCGCCTTTCTTCTTGGCTTTATTATAGGGAGGAATACCCGAGCTACGGATCCAATCTTGTAGATAAGTTAATAGCGCTTGTGTCTCTTGTGGGTAGAGAGCACATTGCACTAACGACACGGGCGTTGATTGCCCATCAACCATGGATTCAACACCCAAGATCGGTGCATGAGCCGCACCAAGAGTCACCATTTTCGCTTTGTTACGAAAACCCGTCTCTTCACTTATGACAGGTTCTAGCCACTGCTGTGGCATCTGCGTTGAAAACAGCGCTTTTAGTGCCAAATCTTTGCGCTTCACCTGCTCTGAATAAGAAACCGCGCAATGAGTACAAGAACGGCACAGCTGTTGATCAAAAAACGCACACTGCATAATGGGAACTGCCAAAAACGAAAAGCGCTAGTCTATTCGTCTGCGGGCAAATCACCATTCAATATGATTATCATCACCATAAAAAAAATTAATGGGACGGTTTCAATTTACTCACCATCCCCCACACTGCAACCACAGCCAGCCCGGCGAGTAAACCAACGAAACCATTAAGCAAGGTTGGCATCACTACTGTTAATAAAGAGAGTTCAGCAACGGCTGCAATCACAGGCTCAAGCACGTGGTGAATAAAAGGGACGTTGTGCACCACAATGCCACCGCCCACTAAAAACATCGCGGCGGTACCCACTACAGTTAATGCTTTCATGAGCTTAGGCGCGAAACTGATCAACCCTTTACCAAAGCGAGCACGCAGCCCTGCGCCATCTGAAGTGCGCTCTAGGTAGAAACCTAAATCGTCCAATTTCACAATGCCTGCCACCAAACCATAAACGCCGATGGTCATGACCACTGCAATTAAACTCACCACCAAAATTTGTGTCACCATGCTATGGCCTTGCACTGTCCCCAACGCAATCACGATAATCTCGGCCGATAAAATAAAATCGGTCCGAATCGCCCCAGCGACTTTACGTTTTTCATAGTCATCAATCGATACGTCAGTGAGCATGCGCTCATCCGCGTCAGCGGTGCTGTGATGGTTGGTATGAAACACTTTTTCTAAGATTTTTTCTGCCCCTTCAAAGCAGAGAAAAAGTCCACCGACTAACAAGAGCGGCATTATCAGCCAAGGGGCTAATGAGCTCATCAGCAAGGCGGCGGGGACCAAAATTAATTTGTTGCGAAATGAGCCTTTAGCCACTGCCCATACCACTGGGATCTCTCGTTCAGCGGCAACACCAGACACTTGCTGGGCATTGAGCGCCAAATCATCACCCAATACACCTGCCGTTTTTTTCGCGGCCATTTTTGACATCAACGCCACATCATCGAGCACGGTTGCAATATCATCAAGAAGGGTAAGTAAGCTCGCGCCTGCCATGCAAATTCTCTCTTATTCATTTTCATTATTCAAAGCGTGACAAAATGTAACACCAAGCGCTGATGAAGGGAAACACAGCGATAAGAATCCCACCAACAGTGCTGACGCTTCAAGTAGCAAAGCAGTAAAGAACACTAGCTCAGTGACTGAGTATATTCGGCTGGCAATTGAGCCAGAGCGCTCTGTAACGCGGCGAAGCAGTCAGGATCAATGGCAGTATGTAGATTCTCTTGCATGATCAAAAGTGCTTTATCAATTGGCATCGCGGAGCGATAAGGGCGTTCCGCGCTGAGAGCATCAAAAATATCGGCTGTCGTGATGATTCGAGTCATCACGCTGATCTCATCACCGTTTACACCACGCGGATAGCCAGTACCATCGAGTTTCTCATGATGTGCCCCTGCCATACGTGCCAACGTCTTAAAGGGCGATAATTTCTGCAAGATTTGTTCAGTAAACGTGGCATGTGCCTGAACGGCTTTCCACTCCATATCATCTAACTTACCGGGTTTATCTAAAATGGCATTACTGACCCCTAATTTACCAATGTCGTGCAGTAATGCCGCGCGTCTCAACCAAGATCGATCAGTTTCCGAAATGGCTAATTGTCGTGCGATTAAATCAGTATACACAGCCACTCGTTCACTGTGCCCTGCGGTATAGGGGCTTTTTGCATCAACAATCTTGCCAAATGCCGTGACGATACAGTCTAAATACGCTTCATCCAAAGGCTGATGCGCTTGTGCCGGTGGTAAATGCATCACTCGTTGGATGATATCAGGGGCTTTGAGGCTAGCCACAAAGTGCGGGTTATCCACCAACTGCTCAATAATCTCAACCAATTGTGGGTCAAACCATACACCACTACGCTCTGTAACCTCGCGTATTGCTTCGTCCAAATCATGTTCCATTTGAAAAACGTCAAACACTTGAGCTAATAACGCAATCCGCGAGAAAAGGGGGATGGCTTCACCTTTTAGTTGTTGAGGGCGCCCTTGACCATTCCAATGTTCATCCAGTGAGTGGATCCCCTGCGCGACGACTTCGCTAAATCGCAACTCTCGCGCCACATCAGCCCCACGAGTACAACGAGTTTGAATAAGCTCTTGTGCATAATCATTACCATTTTTCAAAATGTCGATGGTAGTTAAAATACGTTCTGCCCAACTCTGCTCTGAACCGGTATTTTTGACGATAAAGTTAATCACACTCGATAGACTGGTTCCGACGGTTTTATAACGCCGTTTGAAAGCGAGATCATCGGTGGCATACAACTCGCAAATTCTCGCGGCGTTGCTACTGCAGCCGGCATCTTTCAATAGCAAGGTAAAAAACAGATCATGCAGCTCAGCCTGATCGAGCTCTAATTGCATGCCAATATGCATACCAACCCAGCAGCAACGAATGCAGTGCTCCGGTGGTTGCCCTTCCGTCATGTCTAAGGCGGTCGTTAGCGAAATCATTAGTTCAGAAAGGGGGAAACTATTCTCCAATCGTGTTCTCACTCAATTGCATTGGTCTGGTTGCAGTTTAGATGTGACCGTTCGGTTTAGCCAATGATTTACCTCAGTTATCAGGCCAGAGTTGGACTATTTCCTTGCTCTAACAAACCTGCATTGCCCCAAAAACAGGTTGAGGTAATGAACCCTGTTAACGGGCTGTGGTAAATCCAGCTTGGTATTTTTGATTGCTCTTGACACTAACACCTCTTACTCTGTGGGCAACTAGTCAGAAAGGAACCCTCATGTACTCTGTTTATACTTATCCTATCGGTACGCCAGGTACACCTTGGCAAGCAGCAGAACGCGAAGCGTGGCTCGCACAAACGACGATTAAACGAGAATATCAGCAAGAAGTCGTGTCGAAAATTAACGCTTTGGCAACGGATTTTGAGATAGAGCAATACGGTGCACTATCAATAGACAAAGATCGCTACCCATTATTTGCCTTAAAAAGTCGCTCATGGAACCCTGACAAACCAACGGTGTTGATCACAGGTGGCGTACACGGTTACGAAACCAGCGGAGTGCACGGCGCGTTGCAGTTTTTAGCGACTCAAGCACAGCAGTATCAATCTCATTTCAACATTGCCGTTGCCCCGTGCGTAAGCCCTTGGGGCTATGAAACGATCAATCGTTGGAACACATCAGCGCTTGACCCTAATCGCTCATTTTACGCCAATAGCCCAGCCGAAGAGTCTGCAAGCTTAATGCGCTGGGTCGCAAGCTTAGGTGACGTGCTGGTGCATATTGATTTGCATGAAACTACAGACAGTGATGAAAGCGAATTTCGCCCTGCACTCGCAGCGCGCGATGGGATTAGATATGAAGCCGATACGATTCCCGATGGGTTTTATACTGTCGGCGATACGGAAAATCCGCAGCCAGAATTCCAAGCAGCCATTATTGAATCGGTACGCAAAGTCACGCACATTGCACCAGCCGATAGTAAAGGCGAGATCATCGGCTCTCCCATCACTCAAGAAGGGGTGATCAACTACCCCATGAAAGCGTTAGGGTTATGCGGTGGCATCACAAATTGCTACTTCGGCACCACCACCGAAGTGTACCCAGATAGCCCAAAAGTCACAGCGCAAGAGTGTAATGACGCACAAGTGGCTGCCATTGTTGGCGCTTTGGACTACGTGTGCCGCTAAAACGATAAAACACCAAACACCCTATGTCATGGATTCATGAGTAATAGACGTTGTAAAAAATTACCAAATTAAGTCTAAGGCACTTCTTTATAGTTTGATCAGGATGAAGTGCCTACATACGCTTAAGCAATATTATAACAAGCGATTTTTATACTGTTCCGGCGTTTGGCCGGAGTATTTTTTAAACATAGTAATAAAAGGACTGGCTTGGTTGTAGCCAAGAGTTAATGCTACCTCTTTCACTGAATGCCCTGTGCGCAGTAAATCCATGGAATAGAGATAGCGTACTCTTAATCGCCATTCGGTAAAACTCATCCCGAGTTCCGTTTGGCAATGACGCGCTAATGTTCGCTCTGTGGTATGTACTTTTTCAGCCCACAAAGCCAATGTCGTATCATCGGTCGGGTTTTCTTCTACCGCCGCTAAAATCGGGGCTAAATATTTGTGATTAGTGGAAGGCAAAAAATGATGCTGTGTTTCTTGCGTTGCCAATTGATCGAGCAATACTTGAACTAAACGTTTATCTTGCGCGTTTTGAGCCACACTGATTTCACGCGATCGAAAATCCTCAATGATGGCAGAAACGATGGGCGTCACTTTTATCAAACTGGTGTGCTTGGGAAAACCATGGGTGAGAGCCCGAGCAATATTGAGCGAACAATATTCAATTGGCTTACGATTATAGCTGCAGTGTTTCACCCCCGCAGGAACCCAAATCGCTAGATGAGGCGGTGCGAGAAATCGCGTTTCTTGCGCTTCCATTTCCAAAATCCCGCCGGAAATTAGCTGCACTTGTCCCCATGGATGGCTATGAGTTCGCGTTTCTGTGTTTGACAAAAACGCATCGAAATTCATAAAGACATCCGATGGCGCACTGTCAATCGATAGTGAAGGGTGAAGATTTCTGGGCGCTTTTTTCAAACTTGTCTTCCTATCGCTCGCAATGTCGTTTTGGAGATATATATAATTATAGAGACCTGCCACACTATACTTCACAGCACAATTTGCGACGAGGCTCACATGGTATATCTTCTTCCACTATTCACGGTTCTAATTTGGGGTGGTAACTCTATCATCAACAAGCTCGCCGCAGAAACCATTGAACCAAGTGCGATGAGTTTTTATCGCTGGTTTGTCGCGATGCTGTTGCTAACCCCCTTTTGCTTACCTACCGTGATCCGCCAATGGGTAATCATCAAGCCCCATTTAACTAAACTGGCTTTTTTAGCCATGTTAGGCATGGTACTGAATCAGTCTCTTGGCTATTACGCAGGGCTAACGACTACTGCATCAAATATGTCGTTGATCACTTCGCTGGTACCACTGCTCAGTGTGTTCATCAGCGTCCCTCTGCTCCATAAGCGCATTTCAGCTTTGAGTGTTGTCGGAGGAGTCCTCTCTCTCGCAGGGCTTGCTTTTATGCTAGGTCAAGGCGATATGAGCTTCTTCTTGCATCAAGATATTACACATGGTGATGCATTAATGGTGGTGGCTGCAACCGTTTACGCACTTTATTGCGTGTTACTTAAACGGTGGAAAATGCCGCTAAGCAATTGGACGCTTATTTATATGCAAGGGTTGTTTGCTGTCTTAATGCTGACACCATTATGGTTGACCAGTGAACATCTCCTACCCACGGAAGGCTCACTGCCCCTAATCGCTTACGCTTCCGTCGCTGCATCCTTATTGGCTCCGTGGATGTGGGTAAAAGCGATCGATTTAATTGGTGCAGACTCTAGTGCGATGTTTATGAATTTGTTACCTGTGGTGGCGGTTTCGCTTGCCACAACCCTGTTAGGTGAAACAGTGCAAAACTACCATCTTTTAGGTGGAACGATGGTAATTTCCGGGGTTATTTTATCCCAAATAAAACTGACAAAAAGCCGTACAACAGCTATCGAGGGCGCAATACAACCATAAAATTGAGCATCTAGCATCGATTGGAGCTATGTTTATGGAAGAAGAATAAAAATAAACAAAAATGAAATGTATTGAGGGATCCTTTACGTCAGATCCGTTAGGCAACCTAGCAAATTTGGTGGCCAGATAATGATTCTTGATAACATCGAAGATGTGTATAGCAATAATTTGTTTGCCTTGCATGAGCTTGTTTTAAACGAGCTCGGTTCATACGTATTCGTAAAAAACCGCCAAGGTGAGTATCTGTATGCAAATCAGCTAACACTTAAACTGTTTGGCACAACTTTGGAAGAACTCAGAGGCAAAACTGATCATGATTTTTTTCAAGATGACCTACTCGCCGATATTTTACACAGCGATCAAATGGTATTTGATACCAAACAGCCTTTCATCAGTGAAGAACGTGCACAAGCAAAATTGGATACCAAAGTACGCGTCTACCGCGCCATAAAGAAACCTATTCTAAGTACACAAACCGGTGAAGTGATTGGCCTTATCGGTGTTTCTACTGAGATTACCGATATTGTCGAACTGCGAGAGCAACTACACACTCTGGCCAATACCGATGACTTAACGCAGCTCTACAATCGCCGCAAGCTGTGGCGGGAAGCGTGCAATGAATTTACGTTGGCTCAGCGTGATCATTATCCGATAAGTTGTATTGCCATTGATATCGACAACTTCAAGTTAGTAAACGACACCTATGGCCACCAGCGAGGAGATGACGTGATTTGGCAGTTAGCAGAGATGGCGAGAAAGCACACACGCCATGGCGACGCCTGCGGCAGAATTGGTGGTGAAGAGTTTCTGATTGTTTTGCATAAGGCCAATGTGCATGAGGCCTTTCAAGTGGCAGATCGTTTACGTAAAGAATTTTATGCATACGCATTTTTTGACAACGACGCACACTTTAGTATCAGTTGTGGTATCTCTGAAATTGCGGGTAGCGATGCCGATTTTTTCGAAATTTATCGCCGCTCAGACAAAGCACTTTATAAAGCCAAGCTCGCTGGACGGAATCAATGTGCCACATTCCAAGAAACATAACTATGTTCCATAAAGAGCCTATAATGTTCGTTTAATGTGAATTATCACTTAAAACGAGCAAATACTCGCGTATCCCATTCACTAATGATTGAATTTGGTCGATTAAACCGTACACTCACAAAATCGTAGTGCCTTACGCAAAGTAAGCATTCAAGGTATTGACCTATTTAAGCTTCAATGAATAAGGATATTTAAGGTGAAAGCAGTTAAACGCCATCAAGAAATTATCGAATTAGTTCAAACACACGGATTTGTGAGTACCGATGATTTAGTCGAGCGATTCAATGTCAGCCCACAAACCATCCGCCGAGATCTCAACGAACTTGCAGATGCCAATAAGTTACGACGCAATCACGGCGGCGCTACCATCGCGTCTAGTTCTGAAAACTCCTCTTACCACACTCGCCAAGTAACTTATCAGCAAGAAAAAGAGAAAGTGGCTGCCGAGCTAGTCAAACACATTCCCGATGGCGCAACGCTCTTTATCGACATAGGCACGACACCTGAAGCTATCGCTCGGGCATTAATGCTCAATCACGAAAATCTGCGCATTGTTACCAACAACATTAACGTGGCGACGATTTTAATGGCCAAACCGGATTTCAATGTCATCTTAGCGGGCGGTGAAGTGCGTAATAAAGACGGTGGCGTGACGGGTGAAGCCACTTTGGATTTCATTTCACAATTTCGTCTCGATTTCGGTATTTTAGGGATTAGCGGCATTGACTATGATGGCTCACTTTTAGATTTCGATTATCACGAAGTGAGAGTCAAACGGGCGATCATCGAAAATAGTCGCTGTGTTTATCTCGGTGTCGACCACAGTAAATTCGGACGTAATGCCATGGTGAAGCTAGGCACAATTGCCGATGTAGATTTGATCATTACCAATGCTCAACCACCAGAAGAAATTGATGCATTCGCTCGTGAAAATGAAGTAACCATTCAGGTGGTATAGATAGATTGCGGCCAAAACCGACATTTGAACTAGATTTTCCCGCCAAATAGATAAACTATTTCATTATTTGCTCGTACTGTTACGGTTTTTTTTGATATAAATGCCAATATAGTACGACGCAATTTAGAACTTTCGGCTTATGTACAAAATTCTGAGACTGATCCAAGAGAACCAACAAATCACTAGCCACGATGATTTGGAAAATGTACTCAATGGGCTCAATAACTTAATTGGTCATGAATTTTTCCTCTTTGGCCTCTCTTTTCAACCCACGTTAAAAACTAGTGAAACGCTTGTCACGGACAATTACCCCAATAGCTGGCGACAGCAATATGATGAATCCGGCTTCATGCATATCGATCCAATTGTCAAATACAGCATTACCAATTTTTTGCCCATTCGCTGGGATGACGCTAAGCGGGTCAATGAGGATGGACGAGTCATTTTCGAAGAGGCGCGTTGCAATGGACTCAAAGCGGGATTTAGCATTCCAATCCATGGGCTTAGAGGGGAATTTGGCATGATAAGTTTTGCAACCTCAGATACCAAGTCTTACGATTTGAATCAACAAAGTATCCATACCTCACAGCTCATTGTACCGTTACTGGCTCATAATATTGGCAACATCACCCGTTACCATAAAGACGCAAAACCGAGAGCGGTGCTCACCGCACGTGAAGTACAATGCTTAGCTTGGGCGGCCGAAGGCAAAAGCGCATGGGAAATTGCCACGATTATTAATACGTCAGAACGTACCGTGAAGTTCCATTTCAGTAATGCTTGTAAAAAGCTTGGCGCGACGAATCGCTACCAAGCGATCACTAAAGCTATTTTAGGTGGCTATATCAATCCCTATTTATAAGGCTTATGCATTGACACTTGCACGATATGCTTCATTCATTGGAATATGCAAAGCGACAGAACGTGTACTTCCCAAAAGATGCACTTTTTTATCACCGAGTCTTTCGCATGGGATCCCCATTCGCTTAATCAATTTTTCCACACTGGCCGATGTGACCGTTACATAGGCATTGATGTGATATTGCTGGGCGTGATGATACAGCGACTGAAACATCTGCAGCGTAACATTACTCACGCCGCCCAATTGCGCCGAATGATCTTTATCGACCGCAAAACGACTCAGCTCATAAATCTCCTTTGCTTTGGGTGCTTGCTGCACACCGAGTAATTCCGAAAAAGTATCTTTAAGCATATAACGCGACGTCGTTGGCAAAATTCGCCAACACCCCACTAAATGACCCTGTTCCTCTTTGGCATACAAATAGTGTGCTTCTGGAACGTCGTACTCATCAGTCTCCATTTCTCGATTTGTTTTTAGCTCCCACTGCAAGCGTTGCGAAAAAACTTTATAGCGTAACTTCAGCAATGACACATAATCAGCTTGAGGGACACTTTGAAAGGTATGTGAATAAATTGAAATAGTCATGTGACTTCTCCTTAGGTTATTGGAGAAATCACGCTAAACAATCTCATCAGAGATAGAACCTGTTCGATCGAACAGTTACGTCGAAATACTGTTTAAACTATTATTAACGCAACTGAATAACTAACGCTCAGTTGGCTCAATAAGGTACAACATAAAGTAAATAACTCGTACCGCTCGGCTTTAAAAATCCTCTTAGGCAACTAAGAGGATTTTTTATATCTGCTGCATTCAAAATAATATTGCAGTTTGGTTAACGCTTTGTTATTTATGATTCCGTTAATAAAAAACAAGGATTCCCCAATGAGTAGTGGCCAACGTGCAATAACTTTGCGTTTTTTAGCAGAGCCCGGTGATGTGAATTTTGGTGGTAAAGTCCACGGTGGCGCTGTCATGAAATGGATAGATCTAGCGGCCTATGCGTGCTCTGCAGGCTGGAGTGGTAAATATTGCATCACCGCTTATGCTGGAGGGATCCGCTTTGTCGCTCCTATCCACGTAGGGAACCTCGTTGAAGTCAGCGCAAAAGTCATTTATACGGGAACGAGCTCAATGCATATTGCCATTGATGTGCAAGCGAGTGATCCAAAAGAGTTAAAAAACCAGCTGACTACCCATTGTATTGTCATCATGGTGGCTGTCGATGGGCAAGGCAAGCCCACCCCTATACCCGAATGGGTGCCGCAAACAGCAGAAGATATTGCCCTACGCCAATCAGCGATACGCTTAATGAACATGCGTAAAGAGATAGGGGAAGAGATGGAAGCTCACGTTAAGTACTTAAAATAACCACCCATGATGCGCTCAGTTGTCATTTTTTCTTCATCTTTATCTGCTTAAATCGAGTTCTCTGAAATTTTGCATCGATGATAGGAAAAGGCTTTGACTCTCAGAGAGATTACCTTGAGCGAATCGACATTAGTCTACCCAAAGTCAATTGAGTATCACTGGGTCCGAACGCTTTACGTTGAAGGCTACCAGCCCCAAGAAATTAACCACTATATCCGTGCCTGCTTTGGCGGAGATGATACCTTCGCCGATCTGTTTCGCCGCGTTGCGTTGCAACAAGAGAGTTTGTATGTCCTTTTGCAATACTTAGGCTGCGCCCCTTCTAGCCGTGAGTTCTAATTTTTTAGCTTTCCTTTACGACGTTACACGAAGATTTCAGATGTGAGTCGCATCCAAACACCATTTCACTTTTGAGACATTCAATTCATCATATACTGCATGTGCGTTACCAATAGCACCCTTTAATGCAGATATAAAAAAACCCAAGCAATGCTCGGGTCTTGGTTACAAAAACTGTTAGTTTGTTGGATAGTAAGGAATAAAGCTAACAGCCAGCTATGCGTAACGCCAGATTTGCATATTACTTAACTGATCGGCGGCCAAACCAAATACGTTAAGCTAATACAATATGGGCGACCTCACGGTCGCCCTATCGTTATTATCCTTTCACACCACCGGCCGTAAGTCCTCCGACTAACCAGCGCTGTGCAAGCAAAAATACGACAGTGATAGGTAAAGCAGACAACACTGCTGCTGCTGCAAAATCTCCCCACAAATAGTTCTGAGGATAAAGATACTGCTGCATACCCACCGCTAATGTATATGAGTTTACATCAGAAAGTAGCAAAGATGCCACTGGTACTTCACCAACCACCCCAATAAACGAGAGAATAAACACAACCGCAAGAATCGGCACAGAGAGTGGTAGCAGCACCAGTCTAAAGGCTTGCCATGGTGTAGCTCCATCTAAAGCAGCCGCTTCTTCTAATGAGTTATCTATCGTTTCAAAATAGCCTTTGATCGTCCATACGTGCAGTGCGATACCACCTAGGTAGGAGAAAATTAAACCACCATGCGTATTTAAGCCAAGAAATGGGATGTATTGACCTAATTTGTCAAACAGTGCATACATCGCAACCAGTGCCAGTACCGCTGGGAACATTTGAAAAATCATCATCGCTTTTAGGATGGTGTCTTTACCTTTAAAACGCATGCGCGCAAAGGCATAAGCAGACGTTGTCGATAGGGCCACAATGAGCACTGAAGTAATGCCTGCTACTTTCACTGAATTCCATAACCAAGTCAGAACCGGAAATGGCGGCGGTGTAACAGAGCCATCAGCATTAGTGACAGCAAAACCTAATGCCAATTTCCAGTGTTCTAGAGATGGGTTATCTGGGATCAAACTGCCCGTGGCAAAGTTCCCTTCACGAAATGAAATCGCAATGACCATCAATAGTGGAAAAATGATCAGCGATAAAAATGCCCACAGAGCAACATGAGTCGCCCATAAGCGATATTTGAGAGATTGACCTTGTACCATCGCCATAACGATTACTCCTTAATTCTGTGACAGCTTCGTAAAACGTAAGTTGAGTAGTGCTAACCCACCAACCAGTAAGAAGATCAAGGTTGCGATGGCACTAGCCAAACCGAAGTCTTGACCACCAGCTCCTTCAAACGCAATACGATAGGTATAGCTTACGAGTAAATCGGTGTAACCGGCTGGCTCTGAAGTACCAATCATATTCGGGCCACCTTGTGTCAGAAGTTGAATCATCACAAAGTTGTTAAAGTTAAACGCAAAGCTCGCAATAAGTAACGGAGTCATTGGTTTGATCATGAGCGGCAATGTGATACGGGTGAAGTTGTGTAAAAAACCTGCACCATCAATCGCCGATGCTTCATATAAATCCTCTGGAATCGCTTTCAAAAGACCCATACACAAAATCATCATGTAAGGAAAACCAAGCCAAGTATTGACGATCAGCACCATACTTTTAGCGAGAAAGGGGTCTGAGAACCAGCTAGGACTAATGCCAAAAATACTGTTGAGCACCATATTGATCTCACCAAAGCTTTGGTTGAACAAGCCTTTGAAGATCAAAATAGAAATAAAGGCAGGAACAGCATAAGGCAGGATTAATAGCACTCGGTAAACGGCGCGGCCTTTAAGCTCTTCCCATTGCACAACACTAGCCAACACTAACCCTATCATAAGAGTGAAAATCACGGTTAAGGTTGAGAAAACGACCGTCCAGATAAAGATATTGATGAAAGGCTCTTTAATACCGTCATCTTTCCATACACGCTCAAAGTTATGTGTGCCAATTTTCACCACAAAACCAGGCGATACTGTCGCACCGATAAATTGACCACTTTCGTCCACTGGTTGATAAAAGCCAACATCCATATTCGGCCGTAGTATTTCGCCTGTTTGATTATTGACCAGCGTTTCGCCATCATCTTGCATGGTGTAAAGCGGCGATACGGCGGCAAACTTGCGCAAGCCACTCATGCGTACATCTTCACCACTAGGGAAATGCAGATCAATTGAGCTCAACGTAGCACGGTGATTAATAATGGTTTTAATCGGCTCTTTGGTGCCCTCAATACCCTCAATAGGTTGAAGGTCCATATCGGTCACCGATAAGCCATTTAAGGAAAATACGTCGGTAGCGAGCGTCTGCTCTCCATCTTCGATTGCAATTCGATAACCACTTTCCGTTTTGTATAGAGTGAAAGGATAGCTTTCCCCGCCCTGATAAGTTCGATCCAACAGCACGGTTTGTGCACGTTCTAAAGAGAGTTGGTTTTTAGCACTGTAGTTAGTAAAAGCCAGACCAACGGTGTAGGCCAAAGGAAAGAGGATGAATAAGATCATTCCCGCGATACCCGGATAAATATAGCGGTGTGCGTAAGTATGTTTACTGCCGAAAATATAAAGGGCCAGAGCGGTAAGAATGAGAGTAAGCAGCGCAAAGGCGAGCTCACCGCGAGAATACATAAGAATAGTGGCGTAACCGTTAACGATACCAACCGTACCTAATAATGCCCATTTAATGAGCACATTTTTACTGGAAGGAAGTGCCGTTTCGGGTGCTGACAAAGCATCTGTACCTTGAACTGACTGCATAGAAGAACCTGCTAGCGATATAAACGTAAAATGAAGGAGAGGTTACCCTCTCCTTAAGGGCTTGACCAAAACCGAATTATTTAGTCATTTGTTTTTCTGCATCAGCCAGTGCGGCATCGACAGTTTGGCGGCCATCTACAATATTGATAATTGCACTTTTCGCGCTGCCCCAAAATGCATTCATCTGAGGGATGTTCGGCATAATTTCGCCATTCATTGCGTTATCCATTGTCGCGGCGATGCGTGTATCTGCATCAAGCTCACGTTGGAAAGAGTTAAGAGCCACCGCACCAAGAGGTTTGTCATTATTGACCATGCGCAGACCATCATTGGTGAGTAAGTAGTTTTCGATAAACTCAATCGCGAGATCTTTATTTGGAGAAGCGGTGCTGATACCAGCCGTCAATACGCCCACGAACGGCTTGGAAGATTGCCCGTTAAATTTCGGTAATGTCGTCACACCGTAGTTAATGCCTGATTTTTCAATGTTGCCCCAAGCCCACGGACCGTTGATCGTCATTGCCGTTTTACCTTGGTTAAACGCAGCTTCAGAAACAGAGTAGTCCATATCCGGAGAGATCACGCCTTTGTCCACTAAGCCTTTCACGAAGTTCATCGCGTCTTTTACGCCTTTATTCGCGATACCCGCATCTTTCACATCATAGCCATCAATCGTGTATTTGAATGCGTAACCGCCATCAGCAGCCATAAGAGGCCATGTGAAATACGGTTCTTTCAAGTTCCACATGATGGCCGTTTTGCCCTCTTTCTTAAGTTTGGCGTTCAACGCTTCCACTTCTTCCCAGCTTTTCGGTGGGTTTGGCACAAGATCTTTGTTATAGATGAGAGACAAGGATTCTACCGCGACTGGGTAGCCGATGATTTTACCGTTGTATTTCACCGCATCCCAGGCAAAATCCACGATACCCTCTTGAATCGCTTTTGAAGGTTTAATTTCAGCCAGCAAGCCAGCTTCTGCATAACCACCAAAACGGTCATGAGCCCAGAACACAATATCAGGTCCATCACCCGTTGCTGCGGTTTGTGGGAATTTATCTTGAAGTGCGTCAGGGTGGGCCACGGTCACTTTGATACCCGTGTCCGCCTCAAATTTCTTACCCACTTCAGCCAAACCGTTATAGCCTTTATCACCATTAATCCAAATGGTGAGTTGTCCTTCTTCAATAGCAGCATGTGCACCAAACGAACCAAGAGCAACTAGAGTACTTAGCGCGACTGTGCTTAGGGCGTTTTTCATGTTCATATCCTTTTTATTTTTGTGTTGTAGGGCTCACCAACAGGTTTCGCCGTATTTCGTCATATATAATCAGAGAAAACCTAACTTGACTCATCCTCCTACGCCCTACGCCCTCGATATTATGGACTATTTTCGTGATCATCATCGCTCAAGGTTAGAGAGCTCAATCACAAAAAAATACCTTTTTGTGACATGCTTCCACTTAACAGCCATTAATTATTTGAACTGGATCTAACTCAGCCCTTAAACCCCTCCTCCATCGCATCCATCGCTACTCCCCCCTATAAAAAACTCAATTAGGAGGATGTATCAAACACACACATCACACAAAATACAGTCATCCCAGAGTGGATAGTAAGAGCCTTTTCCAGTAACTCATCGTTTACTGGCTTACATCGCTAGATTGGTTTGCTGTCATAAATGAGCGTTCGTGGTAATTGATTTTATAACGGGGGAGACGCTCAATGTGCAGGGGAAGTGAACTAAATCATTGGCATGGATGGGTGATGCTTTCTTCAAACTCCCTTAATTTGAAGACATCACCCTTTTTCTTACATTATTAACCACCTTACCCAATTCCTGCTGTCATTGCCTGCAAGAAAACTCATATAATGATGGGCAGTGATTTATAAAAAATATTGATCGAGGACGAGCTCTATGGCGAGTGTCACGTTAAAAAATGTATGTAAAGCATACGGTGATGTATTAATTTCTAAAAATGTCGACTTAGAAATTCAAGAAGGCGAATTTGTCGTCTTTGTCGGTCCGTCAGGTTGTGGGAAATCCACCCTACTGCGTTGCATCGCAGGCCTAGAAGATATCACCTCGGGTGACTTGTTTATTGGCGATAAGCGAATGAATGATGTTGAACCCTCTAAACGTGGCGTCGGCATGGTATTTCAATCCTATGCGCTCTACCCGCACCTTAATCTTTTCGACAACATGTCTTTTGGCCTAAAGTTGGCCAAAGCCGATAAAAAGGAGATCGAGCAACGTGTTGAGCACGCCGCCGATATTCTCCAGCTCAGCCATTTGCTTGAACGTCAACCTAAGTCTCTTTCAGGTGGCCAACGTCAGCGTGTCGCGATTGGGCGTACTTTAGTCTCACAACCGAATGTCTTTTTGCTTGATGAGCCGCTGTCTAACCTAGATGCAGCGCTGCGCGTACAGATGCGTTCAGAGATAACCAAACTGCAACGCAAATTGGGCTGCACTATGATTTACGTTACCCATGACCAAGTCGAAGCAATGACAATGGCTGACAAAATCGTGGTCTTGGATGCTGGTTTCGTATCACAAGTAGGTAAACCACTTGAGTTGTATCATTACCCAGAAAATCGTTTCGTCGCAGGCTTCATCGGTTCTCCTAAAATGAACTTCATGAGCGTATTCATCGAAGATGTCGAAGCCGAACGTGTGAAAGTTCAACTCTCTAATGGAACCTCATTTTGGATTTTGGTCGATGGAACCACGATCACTCGCGGCGAGCGTATGTCATTAGGTGTGCGTCCAGAGCACTTGCTGAGCGCTGAAGATGGTGACGCGAAAATTGAAGGCAAGGTGATGATGGTTGAGAAACTCGGCAATGAAACACAAGTCTACATGAACTTGAAAGGCTCTGATTCTGATGTAATTTACCGCCAGCCTGATACTTTGGGCGTTGAAACAGGTGATACATTGACAATTGGTATTCCAGGGCATCGCTGCCATCTCTTCCACAGCGATGGACGTGCATGCCGCCGCCTTTACAAAGAAAAAGGCATCGAAGCCGAATAAAAAGAAATTCAGTTAAGAAAATAAGACAGCCCCTTTGATAGGGGCTGTCTTATTTAAAAATAAATAAAATTTAATTAAACTCTTCAATACCAATATTATCTTTTGCCCATAATAATGCCTGAAGTCTATTTTTAGCATTTATCTTTTTAAATACATTATGTAAATGTGTTTTTACTGTATTTTCACTTACAAACAACTCATCTGCAATTTGCATATTAGATGCACCACAGCCAAGTAGCTTAATTATTTGCTGCTCTCTTTTCGTTAATTTAGCATAAGCTTGAGAGGTAATAGATGAATTACCTGCACGATAATGCTGTATATATTCCTGAGCCAATTTTCGATTAAACCACATTTCATCATCAAGCACTTTTTCCATGCCCTTAACTAAAGATTCAAGCTGATCATTGGTATAAAATACACCCACAAGATTCTGCCATTTAAAGAGCATTTTAGGTTCAATATCTAGCGGGCAATTAATAAGCACTTCTTTTGCATCAGGGCAGGATAAGCGTTTAAATGCTGAGTAATCAGCAAAATTATTTTCATCAACGCGAGAATAGTCGATGATAACCAATTGAATTTTATAGGATGATAGACTGTTATCATTCATCCACGTATCGCAAAGCGGAGAGATATCAATACTAATCGGCAACTTTGACTCTAGCGAATCTTTAAGTAAGCGAGACTGCATACAAACATCAGAAAGCAATCGAACGTTAATTTTTTTTTCTTCACTCATTTTAAACTCCTAGATCATACCGCTCACTTGATAAAACTAACGTTAAGCGACTATAAGTCAATATCTCAAAATAACCCGCTCTCATTTTAATAAAAAACCTAATGAATAAATCCATTTAATTCATGAAGTTATTGTGCATTCTTATTTATGAGAACAAATGACTGTTTTATTTATATACCTTACTACTTGAAGTAGTTTGGGTGTAGTAGGCCATTCTATAAAAGGTAATGGAATAAAAAAGATAAAGAATCGAGTGTCATTCCTAACGAATGAAAAGCACCACGCACTTCTGGTGTTAAGAAAAAGCGTGGCACTCACTGCTCATTGACTATTACTTTAAAAATCAACATCGATGAGAAAATCACCCTATTGAGGCTAGGTCCGATATAGAACTTTTACAACATGCCAACCAAACTTGGTTTTCACCAAATGGGGTGTCAGTACCTCACCAGTGAAACAGATTTTATCAAATTGAGGTACCATCTGCCCCTGACGAAACTCACCCAGATCGCCCCCTTTTTTACCAGAAGGACAGGTAGAATATTTTCTGGCTAATGTTTGAAATTTCGCTCCTTTTTTTAACTGAGCGATAATATCTTCAGCTTGTTCTTTATGCTTCACTAAAATGTGAAGAGCCGCTGCCGTTCTTGCCATCATTTTTCTCAATAAATTTGCTACTGCAAATAGTGTAACGGATGCTTTTCAAGAGTCCAACCCCAATGTAAGAGTGCAAAAGATCAATAAACATACGGTTATACTGTTTATTTGCATTTAACGCATTGCCGTCAGTAAGAGATCGTTTAGTATTAAGCATAAGAAACAACGTTGAGTAAGGTGTTATGGCTAAAACCCCCAGTAAGGCAAACCAATCCCAAGGCATGTTGATGTTCACATTGAACACTCAGAAACAGCTTTTTGCTATCGGGACTCTGAAAGTACGAGAGATTGTCCCTTACATGCCAATGACACAAATCCCATATTCTCATCACCATGTGATCGGAACGGTGACTATCCGTAACTTGACGGTACCTGTCATTGATATGGCTGCCGCCATTGGCTTTAGAGCAATTCAACCTAGCGAATATAAACAATGCTACTTAATCGTGACGGACTGCCTGCGAACTGTAGTTGCGTTTATGGTACGTAGCATTGAGAAAATCATCGAGTGTGACTGGCGAACAATCGAGTCTTCACCTGCAGTGGCGGGAAAAGACGTTTTTGTCACTGGCATAACCCGCTATCAAAAACAGATTGTGCAGTTACTTGACGTCGAATTATTACTTTCAAAAATTTATCCACAGTATGAATCAACTAAGATCCCGATGCTGACTGATATTGAACGTGAGCGATTAAAAGCACTGCGTATTTTACTGGTGGATGATTCATCTATTGCACGTAAACAATTGTCAGATGCCTTAGACAGTATCAACATCCCTTACCAAATCTGTAAAAATGGGCTTGATGCCATTGAGCTGATGCGTCAAGACGCTCAACATCAACGTGCGATCGATTTGCTGGTCAGTGATATTGAAATGCCGGGCCTCGATGGATATGAACTGGCCTTTGAGGTTCAAAATGATCCAATGCTGAGCCATGCTTATTGTATTCTTCACACCTCGCTTTCCAGTGAGATCTGTTTGGATAGAGCTCACCAAGTCGGAGCCCACGAAGCTTTGGAAAAATTTAACGCAACAGAATTAATAGAAGCGATGCTGCGTGGCGCAAAAAAACTGGAACAACGTAAGGATACCGCTTAATCAAGCTTTGCTTGCACAAACAGAGCCTGAAGCGCTTCTCTATCTGATTTTTTCAGTTTACTCACTACAAGCTGATAAGAGCGTTCACATAATTCCTCTAACATCATCTGGTCAACATCTCCGTTTAACTTAACGGAGATCCAGTGTCTTTTATTCATATGATAACCAGGACGAATAGCGGAAAAGGCACTGGTCAGAACTTCACCATCTTCTGGAGTGCACTTCAATGTCACAAACGGCTCTTCTCTCGACTGAGAAGTATAGGCAAACATTTTACCGCGAATTTTGAAAACCAACGCGTCAGGACCAAACGGATAGCTACTTTCTACCTGAGGTAAAATATCCAAAAACGATTCAATATCATACATCTCCATCTATTACTCCTTGATTCAGTAACCAACTTATTTTAATCATTCAACGATTCAATATATAAAAAACCCCCTACTATGTCTGTCTGTTGTGTTTGATCTACATCAAGAATCGATTGTTCACCGTAAATAAAAATTCAACTTCAAACTTTAGTTGCATTTTTTTAGCGCATAACTTTGGGATATCCGCTAATCTTAGCGGTATGAATATCTGTGACTGTCTATTAATTTTACGATAATGACCAGCGACGACTTTAAGAGATCTACAGCCAATTTAAAAAAAGCAGTACCGTTGATGATGAAAAATCATGTGGCGGCAACACCTGCTAACTATGCACTTTGGTATACCTATGTTGACAACGCCATACCTCAACTCAATCGAGAACTCGATTCTGTATTGGAAAACTTTGGCCTTTGTCCTCCCGCGGCAAGCTCTCAACTCTATAACAGCTATGTCGCATCGCGCTCTGAAACCAGTTTAAGCACGCTACGCAACAACATTGAAGTGTTAGTCAATGAAGTCGCAAGTTCAATGTCAGATACCCTAACCGATACCAGCGAATTTGCCAGAGTGATTGATAAAAGTTTTAGTGAATTAGAACGAGTCGAAAACGATGATTTATCGATCGAAGAGGTGATGAAAGTGGTTCGCCAATTGGTCACTGAATCGCGAGATATTCGCCATTCAACTCAGTTTCTAAATGGTCAACTTAATAGTGCCAGTAAAGAAATTCATCGACTGAAAGAGCAGCTTGCCGAGGTGCAAAAAGAGGCTTTATTCGATGGATTGTCCGGTTTATATAACCGCCGTTCGTTCAATGATGATCTCTTTACCCTAATAAGCGCGCAGCAACCAATAAGCCTGATCTTATTAGATATCGATCACTTCAAATCTTTTAATGACAATTACGGCCACCTATTTGGTGACACCGTCATCAAAGGCATCGCTAAAAAGCTTCAGAGTAGCTGTCGAGATGGCATTACCGCCTACCGATTTGGCGGCGAAGAGTTCGTTTTAATTGTTCCAAATAAAACACTGCGCATTGCCAGACAGTTTGCAGAATCACTGCGCCGTTCGATAGAGAAAATGAGCGTGAAGGATCGCCGTTCAGGAAACCAAGTTGGTAATATTACCGCCTCTTTTGGTGTGACAGAATTACAACTAGGTGATACGTCCGAGTCTTTGATAGAAAGAACAGATAAACTGCTCTATGAAGCAAAACAGTTAGGCCGCAACCGTGTTATGCCGCTTTAATCGCTTCAACCTCTTATGGCTTATAGGTAGCTGAAAAGCAATCACAAGTTCCATAAACCTCAATTTATGGATAGAAAAGTAAAAGGGGCGCCACGCCCCATTTAATCCCAATACGCATCTATAACCTAAGCAAGGTTAAAACTGTAGTTTAAGTAATAGTCTTCACCATCTTTTGCGGTGTACTCCTTATCTTCACTACAAGCTTGAGGCTTACCCTTTTCATCACCTTTGACTAGGCTTACCCAGTGGCGCATTGCGGCGCTGGGCATTTCTTCCACCGATTGGGTAAATGTGGTACACGTTTCTAACTGAATATCATTAATCTCTATCAGCTCAACGCGCCCAGTCCCTTTAGTGCAGCCTAACATCACTTCAACATGACTACCACTTCCATCACGGAACAAGATCGAACATGGTGACTCCTTTTCACCATTGAAGGCAACAAAATGTTTTGGGTGCTTCAAACCACTATGACGCCCATCCTTGAAATAAGCCAACACATGGCGGTAATCGATCACATAACTGGTCACATCTTGATGAGAGCCCGTCGCCAAAGGGAACAATCTATCGAGTAGTTGCTTCGCTCTACTCTGCTTTTCATTTTGTTGATTAGCACTGATAGTCTCGACGGCGAAGACGGCTTCAGCGATAAAGGGTTTATCTAGTTTTTGGATTTCTGTTTTATCGAATGTCAGCATATTCATCGTCTTTTCCTTATAGGTAACTCAACATTTTGTGTTCTAGAGCAATTATTCCAAACTTGCGTTTAACCTTTGTGCAAATTTGTGACCTTGCTTACTTGGTAGATTAACCAATTTTTTACTACAATTTCACAACAAAAATTTTACAGTGTGAATTTTACAAAATGGCCTTATCAAAAAGCTTAGTTCGTCAGTCACATTTCTTAGGGACAAAAGTCAGAAACTTAAGAAAGCGTAATCACCTAACGATGGAAGACTTATCGGCACGCTGTATTCGTATCAACCCAGAATACGCCCCCTCCGTTTCATACCTTTCGATGATTGAGCGTGGAAAACGGGTGCCTAGTGTTGATATGTTGGAGGTCATTGCCCAAGTTTTCCAAAAAGATCCCGCTTGGTTTTTAGATGATGAACCAGGTCAAACGGATATTACTCCTGACAAGGGTAACAGAGGTGGGATCAGCGGTATGGCTCTTGAACCTAGCTTTTTATTCTCAAATGATATTTTACAAATCGCGATCCCAGAGATGCTTTCCCAAACCGGGATCACTGGCAAACAGTTTGCTCATCTATTGATCCGTGCTCACCAAGAGAGTTTACAAAACCACTTCCCAGATCTTGAGCGAGCGGCAGAAGAAGTGGGTTTAAAACGCTTAAACTTAGCTGTTGAAGATCTTATCGACATCGCCAAAAGCCTTGGTTTGGTTATCCGCTGGGTCACGAGAACCCCGCAAGATGTTGTTGATGAGCTTGGTGTTAGCGCCAAACAACTTATTACCTCTTTTTTTGAACCACCATGCACGATCTACCTCAATGAAATTCTACGTGAGTACCCAACTCGCCTAAAGTACGACCTCGCGGTGTATATTGGCCACAATATTCTGCACAGCAAAGAGGGACTAAAAAGTGTCTTAACGGTTGGCCACACAAACAGTTGGGAAGAAACGCCTGATGCCACCGCCACCTGCGAATTAAATTCCCAAGATATCCTTCAGGCATGGCGAGATTTTGAATCGAGTTTTTTTGCTGGCGCACTACTGTGCCCCAAAGTGCCTTATCGACAACTTCTTGATCGCAGCGGCTACGAAATCGATGTACATTTGAAAGCAGGGGTTTCTCCTTCTGTTGCGATGAGACGCATGACGGTCGTGTCACCCTATCCGCATTGGCACTATTTCGATGCTTATGGTGAAGGCAAATTAAAAGCGGTTTATCGTGGCAATGGGATCCCTCTACCGTGGGGGAATATGCGTAAAGTGAATGACCCTTGCCAGCATTGGGCCGTGTTTAGACGTCTTTCAGAGCCGCAAAGTGGCAGCTCTGCGCAAATTTCGATTTTGAATGTAGGTGATGAGCCGAGAATATATTGCTGTGAATCCGTCAATATGATCGATCCAGCAGGCAATAATCGAGTGCTATGCGCAGGAATAGATTTGAATCCAGCCATCAATGCACAAGGTGGGGATGCTCACTCAATTGCTGAGGAGCTCAAAGCGTTATGCGTCAGCAACGGCGGAAGCTCTCTTATTCCAAGACATATTAAAAAAGATCTCACGACTATTGCTAAAATTCTTAATATTAATTGGATTGAACGCGGAATTGAAAATAATGCGCGCTTAATCTGCTCACGCGGTGCTGTCTGTCCAAGAAAACCAAGCTGCTATGAGAAATGTGCTGGCTAGTTGCAGAGCGTAAAAATAAAAAAAGCCAATCACAAAAAGTATGATTGGCTATTAATAAGTGTGAACAAAAATAAGGTTCACTAACAACGTCAGTTGGCTAGGTGACCCTCGGCTTAGAAGGGTCACTTACTATATAGCAGGATGCATGCCAACTTTAAAACTGCCAAAAAACACCTTATCTGTCTACTTTATGAGCGGTTTCATTACAACGTGTCGCATAATAAATTTGCATTTTGCAATTAAATTTCAAAATGCAAATCTGAATAAATAATTTAGTAGTACTGCTGCCTCTTTTCTTGATACATCCGCTCATCAGCCAGTTTCAACATCGCATCCACATTATCAAATTCTGGGCTAAATGCGGCTGCGCCTACACTGACATGTAGGTTAATTAAGTGCTGCTCATAAATGACTGGCGCATTACACAACGCACTTTTTATTTTGAGACTGATCCGCTCAATATCATCGTTGTCCGATACTCGAGACAGCAAAACCAGAAACTCATCACCGCCAATACGTGCAACTAAATCCGAAGAACGCAATACGCTTTTCACTCGCTCCGCACAAGCAATCAACACCTTGTCACCCGCCGCATGCCCATAGGTGTCATTGATCGATTTGAACTTATCAATATCAATGTTGAGGATGACAAAACCAGCCGATTGGTCCATTTTTATAGCCTGCTCAAAATATCGATCAAGCGTATACATGAAGTACCGACGGTTAGGAAGCTGAGTTAATTCATCATGAAGTGCTCTTTCATTAGCAATAGAGTACAAGCGATATATCGTAATAAACGCCGCAACCAACAAGATTAAGATCGGATAACCTAACAGCCGTACAATGTGAACCTGATACCAAGGCACTTGACCTAAAACATCGCTTTTCTGCGCAACAGCAATTTCCCAGCCGCCATAGGGAAAATGAACACTTTGTTTTGCAAAAGCTTTCGTGAACACCTCTTGTTCACCAAAAAATACCTCGCCTTCCGAACCAGTACTGTCTACCCCACGTATCGCCAAATTAAAGCGGTGAGTAAAACGTTCAACGCCAGTGGAAAGTAATAACGAATCTAAATCGATCACGACACTGCATACTCCCCAATATTGTTGGTTATCAGGAGGGTCAGTAAATATAGGAATCCGAGCAACAAGGCCTCGCCCACCTTGAACTAGGTTCACAGGGCCTGCAATGAAGATCTCTTGGATCTCCCTTGCTTTTAAGATCGTGGCCCATTGTTTGGGAACGGTACGGTAATCTAAGCCTATCGTTTTGTGATTTCCGCTCAATGGATAGGTGTAACGAATCACATCATCAGGCGCAAGCCCAATCACGCGCAAATGTCTACCTTCATGTAAAATATTAGCCGCAATCTTTTCCCAATCTTCGAACTGAGAATGGGCGTTAATCGCAATTAAACTGGTTAACCCATTTGCTACATAGATGTCAGACAAAATGGCAGCTTCTAACTGAGCTCGAATAATCGAAAGCTCTTCCTTTGCTCTGGTTTGAAGATTATCTCGGATAAAACTTCGTTGATTGAAATTGATAATTTCGATCAACCCTCCACAAAAAATGATGAAGGCAACGAGAAGCAAATTGACAGACCACTGTTTGCCTGAGATATGTCTCATGCAACTCTCCCTCACTAGCCTGTAGCGATCACTACATGTGTATGGTTTTACTTGCTCTATTTAGAATAGTGCTTCTTACTTAAGATTAACGTAATTAATGGGGGAATACCCAAATTAATTACAAATTTGTTGATATAACCAAATGAACTCGTAGCTTTTTGCTAACATAGCAATATTTTAATTCATCAATTTGCATAGCGTAAAAAGCACAATCAGCTAAACGCATTATCCTAACGACGGCTCAAAGCGGTCATTTTACGCACACTTGACACATCACCAACAATAATAAATCCATTAAATGCTAATGTTATTATGAATATTAGCTTAGAGGTGTGTTTTCATCATGTTATTAAAAAAGAGTGGCCTATTTCTGGGATTAGCTATTACATTGTGGTTGCCTGCCTCTGGCTATGCAGAGCCGGCGTCAACAACGAATAACACTTTTTCTGAATCTGCGGAGCTTATTCGTCAAACCTATGAAGAGCAACTTTTCACATTGCCGGCATTCAAAGAGGGGCACTATGGGTTACGGATGTATCGCCAAACTCTAGATCCTAAATATTCAGCAGCGGTGTGGAGTGATCTTGCTCGCGTAGCAAGCCGACTTAATCAATTTTCCGCAGAAGTTTCAACTGCTGAACAGGTTTTTCTCTACTCTGAGCAACGTTTGGCTGGATACCTCGATGACGAAGATGAACGCAGCCAATTACGCTATATCGCCACTAAACATATGCCAGAATACCTCTACTTAGGCGTCGACCTATTAGGCTCTATGGCCCGTGCCAACGAATATGGTTTGAAACATAAAGAAGATCAGCTTTTGCGCCAAGTGATCCGCCGTTATGATTTTACTAAGTACGCCACTGATGAAGAAATGATTAAAGCGTGGGCCGCACAACTTGCTAACCAAGTCTATTGGTTACGCCAGTTAGGTGAACAAGATGTCGTACAACCATTCATTGATAGCTTTAGGAAAACATACCCAGATTCTGCTGATAAAGCACTCTCCGTGCAACAATATGGCAATAAGCTGTATGGCATGACACACATTATTTTTGCCGATTCGGAATACTATCAAAATCCCATTAAAGAGCAGCAGCATCAATGGATCTTCGACTACTTTCGCAATAATATCGATACCATTTTGCTAAGAGCGAAGGAAGATGTGGTTGCTGAAGTTGGGATCACTTTTCTACTCGCAGGTTTAGAAAAGGATCCTGTTGTAGAAAAAACTCGTCTCGCAATTCAACAAGCGATTGATAAAAAGAAAGGGATGATCCCCTCTACCTCAGGTGTGTTTGACCTTGCCGACGGAGAGCACCGCAATGTACTTGCCATTATGTTACTTGACTGGCAGAAAACCAACCAAGCGCCCACAGTGAAAAATAATCCTAAGGTATTTTCTAGCCTGCCTTATGGGCTCATCAGACAGTAACAACAAGCGGGTTAAGCTGATTTAAGCTGGTTTGACGATACTGAGGATTTAAATAGCTTCGGGATAAGAATTCCAGTAAAAGTTGCCATCACAATCAAGCCCAACCCTACCATTTGTGTTGGCAAGTACTGCACATTAAAAAACAACTGTTGCCATAAAGCGGTAAAAAGCAAATTGGTAAAAATTAACGGAGCGAGCTGCGAGCCAGAGTGTGCCAGACGGTAGGCTTTGGCTCGAAAAATTTGAGTGTTAATGACTAATATAGAGACTCCGCTCAAGGCAATAACCACAGCTAACTGCTGCAAGCTGCCCCAGGTTTGTTGAAGTACATTCGCGTCTACGGTAGGAAGAAATAACAAAGGCAGTAATAAGATTGATGCACACACAAACGTCCAAGCATTGATATCAATAGATCGCATATTACTTTTCGTCGCTCGATATAAGCTTAACTGCGATCCCGCATTCAGCGCTCCCGCAAGTAAACCGACCAATAACTCCATCCGTAAATGGATGCCCGAAACATCGCCAGCCAGCAGTAACACCCCGATAAATGTAATGGCCAAGCTCACAACCGTGCCAGCTTTCATCACTACACCAAATATTAATTTTTCTAACAAAGGAATAAACAGTGGACCAGTGCTGAACAATACGACACTTTCCACCAAAGAAAGGTGCTGAAGTGAGTAAATAAAACAGAGCTGACAGCCTGCAATGCATACTGAGCGAACCCACAGAGCCCGTTTCATACCTTTGGGAGGAAAACGGAAATGAGTCAAGCTCATTACTCCCAACAATATAAGCGCGGGGAGTAAAAATCGGAGAAAACTGAGACTTTGTAGCGGTATCTCATGTGCAAGAAACTTAGACAGTAGCCCTGTCAATGACAAGCTAAATGTGGAGGACAACATAAATAATGGGGCCAAAATTCGTGGGTTCATACAACTCTCCTCTAGTACAGCCATCATAGAACAATGACGAAAGGAAAAATAACGAGTAATATTAACCAAACCTGTAAGAGAAACTTACCAATGCGAAAACTACCTCCGCTCAAGTCACTCTACTCATTTATTGCCGTAGCAGAAACAGGCAGTATGACGGATGCAGCAAAGCACCTTAATGTTAGTCATTCAGCCGTCAGTCAATCAATAAAAGCATTAGAGAACCAGCTAAACCAGCCGCTATTCAATCGCGTTGGGCGTCACGTCGTACTCAATAATGCTGGTCAAAAATACTATCGGAGAATTGCGCCTGCTTTGGAGCAAATCGTTGAAGCAACTGAAGTGCTTATGAGAGATGAGCGCCATAACCGACTGACACTCAACATGGTCAACTCATTAGCGCTGCACTGGTGGATACCACGAGTTAACCGCTTTCAAGAGCACGCGCCACATATAGACGTGAGAATATCGAGTTTAACAGGCACTTTTTCTCTAACATCAGAGAACGTTGATATCGCGATTGTTCATGGTAAACAAGATGAGTGGCAAGACTACTATTGTGAGAAACTTGCCGAAGATGAATTGGTGCTGGTATGCAGCCCTGAACTCATAAAGCAAGGTGATAAGCAGACGCTTTCATCCATACTTAAATGCCACCCAGCGATTATCGCTGTGAACGAGCGCCGCAAAAAAGACTGGCAAATTTGGTGCGATGCTTATCAACTTAGCATGCCAGAAAGTCGCAAAAACCTATCATTTGTTTCTTCAGCACAAGCCGTACAAGCAACTATCCGCCAATTAGGTATTTTCGTTACCCATCGCCTCTTTGTAAAAGATGACATCAAGTTAGGCCTACTACAAGAACTCGGTTCCGCAGTGACTAATCCCTATCAAGACTACTACTTCGTTTGTGCCAAAGAGCAACTGAAACAAGAGAGTATCTTAGTGCTAAGAAGTTGGATCAAAAAAGAATTTGTGATGTAACTAAATTTGCGATGTAACTACAGGACGGCTTAGATTTTTTTGCTATATCCACATTTGCTTATATTCATTTTTTTATAAAAAATAATGGCTTAAATAATGACTTATTTGGACAACGTTAAAATAATCGACAAAACATGCTGATAATACAATAAGTTATAAGACCATTGTTCACCGATTATTAATAGCCTAATGACTTAACGAAAACGCAAAATGATTAGCCATTGTATTTTTCAACTTACTCCATGCACTTCGTCCGCAAAACTCTGTTATTTATTCTAGACTTAACTCGGTATCTAATACTTTAGGATAGCATCGAGATCGAGTATGACTGAACTGGTAGGTAGACATTTAGAAGAGATGGCCAATATGCGAGCGTCACGCAAGCGTAGGGTCGTTGCCTTATGCTCGTTTGTGTCTGTGCTACTTTTCGCCTTTTATGGCATTCTTCATTTTCTTGAACAGCAATATTACCTGAGCACTTTTAATTTATTATGCTTGATCGCCATTGCCTCTAATTACCTGTATTTCTACCATCACTCTGATAACACCTCCTATGCCGATTTATTCCTCAGTGCCATCTTGTTAACAAAAGGGGTCATATTACTACTATATGGGCAGCATATGGTCGGCAATGTGCTGTGGTTGTTTCCAATTATTGCGGCGGTGATCTTCATTAATGACTTTCGAATAGGCTTAGTTTTTAGCTGCAGTTTCTTTATGCTAATTGGCGTCTCAGTACAACTCTCCGGAGCCGATATTCTTCCTCAATATCTCCCCATAGATCGGTTTTTTCTCAGTCTCATCGCACTCTGTTGCATGTGTCATATTTCCTCTTACTACTACAACAAAGCGGTTTGCTATATCCAGCATCTTTATCAAGAGGGAATTGAAGACCTTGCCTACACCGACCAACTGACTGGGCTCGCCAATCGTTGGAGTTTCGAAACTTGGGCACGTGAAAGACTCTCCCAGCAGACTGATAAAAAAACCATCACCGCACTCGTCTTTCTAGACATTGATAATTTCAAGTCCATTAATGACAGCTACGGACATGAGGTCGGGGATCGAGTCTTGCAGTATTTCGCCAATCGTTTAAAAAACAACGTCCGAAATAAAGACCGGAAGACCGATAAACACGATTACTCCATCGCGAGATTTGCCGGAGATGAGTTCGTGCTACTACTTTACGATATCAAAACGGTTAAGGATTTGGATGGCGTTCTCAACCGGATTTGTTATCTGTTTGAAGATAAATATCAAGGCTCAGAAATGATCAATAACCTCACCGTCAGCATCGGCGCTGCTTTGTTTCCTTCCGATGCTGATAACTTGGCCGAGCTGACTCGGTGCGCAGACAAAGCGATGTACGCAGCAAAACACAACGGCAAAAATCAATATCAGTATTACCAACATCTTTCACTTGACCATACTGAAGCATCTACTGCAACCCATTCAGCAACAGTGACACCAATAAAGAAAGCTAGCGAGTCATATACATAATCCACAAACCTACTGCACATACCACCACCATCCATGCGGCGTAGCGTGCTGTATTAGGTTTATTTGGTTTAGGGTGAATCACTGGCCTCATTGCCGCACGCCTTGCTGCTTCAACAATGGAAACGTCTTTGTCACTGAGCTGTTCAAGCGTATCGCGATTTTTCTGCGCTTGATTAGCTACCTTGGTAAATCGGTGCATCTGCTCAAGCGTAAAATCCTCTTTGGGATCATAATGCGGATTCTGATCTTCATGTTTGGGCAACATAGACATTGGGCATCCTCCTCGTGATCCAAGCTACTTTAATTATAGCCCCCCTCAAGATATGTTCGAATTTCTCGACGAAGACCTTCAAAACTCAGCGCTCTTCTTTATCAGCACCTTGTCTTAGACTGATGTTATACCGACAAGGAGAATCATTATGCTAACGCAACGTGAAATAAAACAGATAATCCCCGCACAACCCACTTCGGATGGAGATGGCGTAAAAATTAGCCGCGTTGCTGGCTTTAATAATGCTAATTTTTCACCATTTTTAATGCTCGATGAATTTAAATCTGATCAAAAAGCCGATTATATTGGCGGATTCCCTCCTCATCCACACCGAGGAATCGAAACGCTCACTTATATGCTAAATGGGCATTTCCAACATCAAGATCATATGGGTAATGTCGGTGAATTACGCTCTGGAGGTGCCCAATGGATGGCCGCAGGAAGAGGTGTTATTCACAGCGAGATGCCAATCATGACTGAAGGTCAGTTGCACGGTTTTCAGATTTGGATCAATCAGCCTGCTAGCCAAAAAATGGCGCCAGCGCAATACCACGACTTTCAACCCGAAACCATTACCGAATACCACTCCCAAGAGACTGGCCTGCTGAGAGTACTCGCGGGTGATGTCACTTGTGGCAACCAGATAGTAACTGGCCCATTAACAAAAACGGGCGTTAAATTGAGTGTAGCCGACTGGCAAGCAACACCGGGTAGCCAATTAGAGATCGCCACTCCAAATCACTTTAATGTCATGGCATTTACCTACAAAGGCAATGCACAGCTAGGCAGTAAAGTGTTGAAGCAAGGCGAGCTAGCGTTGCTCTCAAAAGGTGAGTTCTTAACATTAAAAGCCAATGATACGAGCGGAGTATTGTTGCTAATGGGGCAACCCATTGATGAACCTGTCGTGCATTATGGGCCGTTTGTAATGAACTCATTTTCTGAGATAGAACAAGCAATTAAAGACTACAACTCAGGTGTGTTTGAACAGTATTAACCATAGGGTAGCCATCCGGCTGATCTTAAGTGTCATTTTGGGGTTCTCAGAAAGTTTGCCTATACTCAAGTAGTAAATTTGACGAGAGGCACGAAATATGTGGGTATTGACTAGAAATATTCTCATTTCATTGGCAGCAGTGCTGATCAGCTCAACGCTTTTTGCTAACACCCTTAAAGCTGATTTTAGGCATCGACCACCAGAAATGGTGATCAGCCCAGATAGTCAAAAAATCAGCGGCCCATTAAAGGAAATCATTGAAGAAGCAGCAAAAAATATAGGCTTCGATATCGAGTGGCGAAACATTCCATTTCCTCGCAGCCTTGCTACTTTAGAAAATGGTACTGTTGACATTGTTCCACGTGTCATACGAACAGCAGACAGAGAAGCATTTGTTCGCTTTATCGGTCCTATAAGTGAGCAAACACGGAATATTGTTTTTGTCACTCGCAGTGATGGGCCAGCAATCAACAATTATCAAGATTTACGAGAGCTAAATGTCGGTGTGAAAAGAGGTACCGCTTATTTCGAAGCGTTTGATCAAGACAAAGAGATAAATAGAACGGTTGTTAATGATGACTTCAACCTAGCAAGAATGCTAGAGGCAAAGAGAATAGATACCGTTATCGTATTGGATTTACCTGCGCTAGAAGTGGAATTAAAAACAATCAATTTTAGTAACTACCAAGTAGCAACCTACTACTATCCAAACACTATCGGCAACTATTACGGTATGCCTAAAAGCCATCCACAAGCGGATGCATTACAAAACGCTCTGTCTGAAATGGTAAAAAGTGGAAGGATCGAAGCTATCTATGCAAAATTTGGCTTAACAGCTCAATAAGAAATAGGGCTTTTAAGCCCTATTTCAACTACAAATATTCGCACAAATAAGCTGTTGCTTCGGCAACTTTCAAATCAAAGGACGAATTCTCAGCGACTTCAAAAGATTCATTCGCTTTAAATGTAGACCAATGTTCATCCCCTAAACGCTTTATCGTTAACGAACCTTTGATGACTTTCATACGCTCAGGAGCGGCCGTGCCAAAGGTGTATTCGCCAGGAGCCATTACGCCCACCGAACTGTCACTACTTTGGTGAGCAAAACCTAAAGATTTAACAGCCCCATCGAAGTATGTGTTTTCTTTGATCATTTCTCTTCCTTGTAAAATAAATCACCAAAATATGGTGAATAACACGTTTGTAAGCCGTTTTATCTGAAATCGTAAAAATACACAAGTGGCAATTGGGATTAAACAAATAGTGAAACGCGACCTATACTGATCAGTAAGTCAACAAAATTCATGATGCAATGTTCATCTTGTCATCCATTAGTACTGGTTTTGGAAAAAAGATCATATTTTCCGGTGTGACATTTGCTAAACCACACGACATATTCCACTCTCTAGCCTTGTTTTAATTGGTTAGCCTTACAAGTACTAGTCGCTGATTGCTTACGTTATGGAGTGGGAATGGCAGTTAAGGGTTTCACGCATGCAAATAAAGCCTCTTCAGGTCACCACATGAAAAAAAAGTGGGTATTAAAAAGTGTTTTTTGGATAGTGCTGTTCACTATCGCAGCTGGTTTTGCCACTTTACTTTTAGTGAGCTATCAAGAGTATACAAGCCCCAAAAATGTCTATGGTTCATGGATCGAAATCGGTACACCCAGCTATAGCACTGAGATTCTCACTCTCAATTCAAATGGCGTGTTTCGAAATAATCGCTTAGTCAGCACTCAGTTTGAATATGATGGGGATAAAATTGTGATTAACACTGGTAGTGGCGTAACCATTTACCAACTTGCTGGGACAACAAACTCCCCTCAACTCAAGCGCATTGAACCTGTAATGCCTTTACAACGCTTTATCAAACAAGGCTATGAAAGCACGGTAGAAAACGATGAAAACGGCGACCCAAGCAAAAATCGTCGTTCAGCATTATCTGAGCATTTTGCACAACCATAGCGCTTAAAGTGACGCGATCAGAGCTGAGTCTAAGCCTAAATAGAAAAGCCCCCAAATCGGGAGCTCTGTTGATACTTTATATTATAGAGTGACGCCATATTTAGCGTGCGCGACGCGCCTCTACGGCACCAGCCAACTGACGCAATACCACTTCAGTGTCATCCCAGCCAATACATGCATCCGTAATCGATTGACCATAAGTGGCCGCACAACCATCCACGAGATCCTGACGTCCTTCAACGAGATGAGACTCAATCATCACACCAAAAATAGCATGTTCACCCGATGCAATCTGCTCGCTCACATCTTGTGATACCACAAGTTGACGCTGGTACTGTTTAGAGCTGTTTGCGTGGCTAAAGTCAATCATCACTTTTTGTGGTAAACCGGAGATTTCTAGTTCCTGCTTGATAGCCGCGACATGTTGAGCGTTGTAGTTTGGCTCTTTACCACCTCGTAGAATGATATGGCAATCAGGGTTGCCTGCCGTTTGAATGATGGCCGAATGACCATACTTAGTGACCGACAAGAAATGGTGCGATGCACTGGCAGAGCGAATCGCATCAGAAGCGATTTTGATATTGCCATCTGTCCCATTTTTGAACCCAACCGGACAAGATAGACCCGATGCGAGTTCACGGTGAACTTGAGATTCTGTTGTACGAGCACCAATAGCACCCCAACTGATAAGGTCAGCCACATACTGCGGTGTGATCATATCCAAAAATTCGCTCGCTGTCGGCATCCCCATATCGGTCAAATCAAGCAGTAACTTACGCGCCATGCGTAAACCATCGTTAATTTTATAGGTATCATTTAAATAAGGGTCGTTAATGAGCCCTTTCCATCCGACGGTCGTACGAGGTTTTTCAAAATAGACACGCATGACAATTTCAAGGCGATCACCTAGTTCATCGCGCAACACTTTAAGACGTTTTCCATATTCAACAGCCGCTTGAGGATCATGAATTGAACATGGGCCAATGATCACCAATAAGCGATCATCTTTATCTTGTAGAATATTATGAATGGCTTCTCGAGCCTGAAATGTGGTTGAAGAAGCAACTTCTGTTGCCGGAAACTTTTCTAGAACCGCAACAGGAGGTAATAACTCTTTAACTCGTTTAATTTTTACATCATCAGTCTGAAACATTGCTTACTTCTTCCTTATTCTTTTCTACTGCCTACCGAACAACGGACAGGTTGGATCTATACGCAGCCTTGCTTTCGGCTCTCCCCTGTAACTTATCTACTAAAAACCACAACTTCAATCATTATTTTCAACAAAAGGCAATATTGGCTACTTTTTTACAAGATTATCATTGCGTAAAAAAATAGTTACACCTTTATGCTGGAACCCACAAATTAACGCTAATATGAGCTTCGTAGGTGCATTATCTCGTTGATATTGCTAAGGTAGGTGATAACAAAATAGCAACAAGATATTCAACCATGAATGCGATAGAGTTTGAAAAAGTAAACAAGTGGTACAATAATTTTCACGCTTTGAAAGACATTACTCTTCAGGTTCGTCGAGGGGAAATCTTAGTCGTTTGTGGCCCTTCAGGCTCAGGAAAATCAACATTAATCCGAACGGTCAATGGGTTAGAAGCTATCACCGCGGGCAAGATCACCCTGAACTCTAACCATTCCGACATCACACAGCCTGCGGGAAAAATCGGTATGGTTTTCCAGCATTTCAACCTTTTCCCTCACTTGACGGTGATTGAAAACCTTATTTTAGCTCCAATTCGTACACTGAAATTGAGTAAGCAAGCCGCAAGACAAAGAGCGAGCCATTTTTTACAGCGAGTTAATATTCTTGACCAAGCTGACAAATATCCGGTGCAATTATCTGGCGGTCAGCAACAGCGTGTTGCCATTGCACGCTCACTCTGTATGCAACCAGAAATTTTATTGTTTGATGAACCCACTTCAGCTCTCGATCCTGAAACCATCCAGGAGGTACTGGATGTCATGGTAGATCTTGCTCAAGATGGCATCACCATGATGTGCGTCACTCATGAAATGGGTTTTGCCCGAAAAGTAGCGGATCGCGTCATTTTTATGGATGAAGGAAGAATTCTCGAGATCGCTACGCCGGAAGAGATATTTCGTCAGCCAAAACACCCAAGAACTCAACAGTTTCTCAACCAAATATTGAGCCATTGATGATAAAAGTACTGATAAAACCGATCTTCTCCGCTCTAGTACAGATAGTTCTATTGCTTGCGGGGATGATATGGCTACTTGATTCTGGCGCACATGCTATGGGTTACCAGTGGCAATGGCATCGTGTGCCTGATTTCATCGCTTTTTACGACGAGGGGGAATGGTGGCCCGCGGAACTGCTCGAAGGGTTAGCCGTCACGGTGCAAATCTCAACGGTCAGCCTATTTTTTACGCTGGTCATTGGCTTAACAACCGCTTTGTTGAAGCTTTCCAATTCTGTGGTAGGGCGTTGGTTGGCCAATATTTATATTGAGCTTATCCGCAACACGCCGCTACTGGTGCAGATATACCTGCTCTATTTTGTGTTTGGCCCAGTGCTGGGCTTAGATCGCTTCTCTACCGCCATTTTAGCTTTGGCACTGTTTCAAGGCGCTTATACTGCCGAAGTGTTTCGCGGTGGTTTAAACAGCATTCCGAAGGGACAGTTTGAAGCAGCTCGAACATTAGGGCTTTCTCGTTTTTATACCTATGTTGATGTGATCTTACCGCAACTTATCCAACGTACATTACCTCCACTGACCAATGAAGTCGTGTCATTAATTAAAAACTCGTCTATCGTCAGTGTGATGGCTATTTTTGACTTAACCACTCAAGGTAGAAATATTGTCTCAGAAACGGCGATGCCATTTGAAATATGGTTTACCGTCGCTGCAATTTATTTACTGTTAACTCTGTCTTTATCAGGGTTTTCAGCATGGTTAGAACACAAACTCGGGGCGCAATGGCGCGCTCAATAATCATCCTTAAAAGGAGAACATCATGCAGCAATCTGCACCAAAAGCGTGGCAACGCGCTGGGTTGAAGGCTATCGCCGCTCTATCGCTCGGGTTGACCATGTTACTAGGGATAACCATTTCCATACCCGCCTTTGCCAGTGAAACGCCTAGCCTTGATAAAATCACTGAACGAGGCACATTGCGTGTGGGTATGTCTACGTTTGTGCCTTGGGCAATGCGCAACAAGCAAGGCGACCTAATTGGCTTTGAAATTGATGTTGCCAAACGTCTTGCTGAAGATTCAGGTTGGAAAGTGGAATTTGTACCTACCGCGTGGGATGGCATTATTCCAGCACTCTTAGCACAAAAATTTGATGTTATTATCGGCGGCATGTCTATCACGCCAGAACGCTCGAAAAGCGTCCTGTTCACTGCTCCCTATTCACATTCAGGAGTACAACTTGCCGCTAATCAGTCCCTCGCTAAAGGATTTTCTACAATAGAAGACTTCAATTCTCGTCGAGTGACTATCGCAGCGCGACGCGGAGCATTTACCGTTCAAGTCGCTCGTGAAACCTTCCCCAAAGCCAAAATTCTGCAATTTGATGACGATGCACAAGCCTTTCAAGAAGTATTAAACGGCCAAGCACACGCCGTGATTGCGTCAAGCCCTAAACCTGAACATGAAACAGTGAAACACAGTGACAAACTGTTCATTCCTTTCAATGAACGGTTGTCCAAAGGAAACGAAGCGTTTGCCGTTCGCTTAGGTGAAGAGGACAAAAAAGCCTTTTTTGATCAATGGATTATTGAACGAACCAATGACGGCTGGTTGAGTGAACGCTACGAATATTGGTTCTCAACGCTAGATTGGCAAAACCAAATCGTCTCAGGGCAATAGCCTGAGGGGCGGATGTGAATAGAACAAAAACCGTGCTGTATGAAAAACGGAACCTTAAACCATGGCTACAATTATCGCTCAATAAGCTCGATTATGCGTTACTCGTAGCACTGTTAGGCTTTGTTATTTGGTTAACGCACCGAGCCGAGCTTGGGGTGAATTATAATTGGCGTTGGCAAGAAGCTTTTGCTCTGATTTTCACTCCCACCAGCAATGGCGACATTCCTTATTTCTTTCAAGGTTTGGTCGCCACTTTGCGCTTAAGTGTCTGGGCGATGGTGCTGGCCCTTGTGTTAGGCACACTGCTTGGCGTAGCACGCCACTCTCAGTTTTCGTGGTTCAGAATTCCGGCTAACGCTTTTGTGCAATTAGTTAGGAACATTCCGCCGCTGGTTTTCGTGTTCATTTTTTATTTTTTTGTCTCCAATCAACTGATCCCGTTGTTGGGCCTAGAAAACCTACTACGGGAACACCATGATCCAACCAATGCCATTCAGCATTGGCTGTTTGGTCCTTCTCATCTATGGGAAAATTTGTTCTCTGGAATTGTGTGTATTGGGATGCTTTCATCGGCCTACATCGCTGAAGTTGTTCGTTCAGGTTTGGCCGGAATCGCTCAAGGTCAATGGGAAGCAGCGCACTCTTTAGGGCTGTCTCGATGGGTAAAATACCGATACGTCATTGCCCCTCAAGTATTGGCGGCGATCACGCCGGCTTTGGCTGGGCAAGCGATTTCTTTGGTCAAAGATTCTTCGATTGTGTCGCTAATTTCAATTCAAGAAATGACGTTTGTTGGCACAGAAATCGCTAACTCTTCTGGGCTTATTTTTGAAATATGGTTGTTAGTGGGCGGTGCATACTTGGGTTTATGTTTAAGCCTCTCTTTACTGTTTAGGCGGCTCGAGCTACACAGTTTACGCCATCTCTCGCTTCATCACTCTAACTAGATAACACGGAATTTGTCAGCGTCAGTTGCGCAACCAATCAAAGAGAAGCAACACGTGATGAGAAACAAAATAAGAACGATGTTTAGCGATTGCGCCCCCATTATTGAGAATGAATATCAGTTAGAATCAATTCAACATGAATGTAAGAAGGTGAAACCATGATGCAACACGTTTCCGAATGGTTAGAAAAAGATCCCGATCCTAAAACTCGCCAAGAACTACAAGCACTAGTCGATCAGCATCAGTTAGATGAGATAAAAGATCGCTTTCAATCACGTCTTGAGTTTGGCACCGCTGGTTTACGCGGCATGGTGGGATGCGGCCCTAATCGTATGAACCGCCTGGTAATTCAAGAAACGGCGACGGGTTTAGGGCACTATCTCATTCAGCAAGTCAGCAATGCCAAAACACGTGGGGTGGTGATTGGCTATGATGGCCGGCCAGATTCTCAGCAATTTGCACATGATACCGCATCGGTACTCGCCGCTCTGGGGATCAAAGTGTATCTCACGCATAAAGTGGCACCGACCCCTGTAGTCGCTTTTGGGGTAAAACACTTTAATGCCGCCGCCGCCGTCGTAGTCACCGCCAGTCACAACCCACCCGAATACAATGGTTTCAAGGTGTACTGGGAAAATGGTGCCCAGATTATCCCACCTCACGATTCAGGTATTGCAGCAGAAATCGACTTAGCGGCAACTCGAGCTATTTCTCTGATGCCGTTAGACAACGCGCACCAACAAGGCCTTTTGCAATGGCTAACAGAAGAGTATTACCAAACTTACCGTCGTACCCTCAATCAAAGCCCATTGTTGAACCACCACACTGATCCGCAATGCCTTACCATTGCGTATACCGCGATGCATGGTGTCGGCGCTGAGATGGCTGAAACTTTGCTGCATGACGCTGGGTTTACCCATGTCATCAGTGTGAAAGAACAACGCGAACCAGATGGCCGTTTCCCGACCGTCAACTTCCCGAACCCTGAAGAGCCGGGGGCGATGGATATGGTTATCGCGTTAGCTCATGCTGAAAATGCACAACTGGCCTGCGCCAACGACCCAGATGCCGACCGATTTGCTGTTGCCGTACAACGAGCGGATGGTCAATACCAAATGCTGACTGGCGATCAAGTTGGCACACTATTTGGGGACTATTTGCTCTCCAAAACCGATGCCTCAAAGCAGTTGGTTGGCAACACCATCGTCTCATCCAGTTTACTCGGTAATATTGCGCAGGCGAAAGGTGCAAAATACTACCAAACCTTGACTGGCTTTAAATGGTTGACTAACGTGGCGATGCAACAACAAAGCGATGAACAGCAGTTCTTATTCGCCTATGAAGAAGCATTGGGTTACACCATAGGGCAAAGCGTTTGGGATAAAGATGGCCTTTCGGCCATGGTGGCATTTGCACAACTAGCGGCCGAATTATACAGCCAAGGTAAGACTATTTGGGATCAACTCGAAACCATTTACCGCCAGCACGGTTTTTACATTAATGCACAACGTAGCATTAAGTTAGACCCTAACTCACCGCCGATCGGTGATAAGCTTCGCGCCACACCGCCAACGGAAATCGCCGGTCGAAAAGTGCTCATGATCGACGATCTCAAATCACTAACACGTTATATTGCCGATGGAACAACGCAAGTGATTCAACTTCCTGCTAGCGATGTATTGACCTATCACTTGGAAGGCGGAGCGAGAGTGATTGTCCGCCCGTCGGGCACTGAGCCTAAATTGAAATGCTATTACGAGGTCGTCGGAACCTTTGAAGCAGGAGAAGATTTCGCCAGCGCCGAGAAAAAATCCGACGAGCAAATGGCGATGCTCATCGCAGAACACCAGCACAGCTTGTAGCGCTCACTGCCGGACAAGCACAACGAAATAACAGGCCGTCTTCAGTTCATTGTTGGCGGCATTTTTATTTCATCTTTTTAGGTTGCGCACCATCGCGACACTCTTTTGCCTTCAGTGGATAACACGATATGCGCAATTTTGTACAAAACCATTCTGAATAAATCGGCTACACTGGTTGTTGCAAAAAGGTAGGATATGAAATGCCCAAGCAGAAAAGCAAAAAGAGAGAACTAGCCAAGTTTTATATCGCTAATGAACTTGGCGGAATTGAGCTTCTCGATGCACAATACGAAACACAAAACTTTTCGCGCCACAGCCACGAAGGATACACGGTTGGAGTAATTGAACGCGGTGCTCAACGATTTTACCGCACCGGTGGTCATCATATTGCTCCACAAGACAGCATTATTTTGGTTAATGCCGAAGAAATCCATAATGGCCATTCTGCTGTAGAAGGTGGTTGGGCCTATAAAGCCATGTATCCACTTCCAGAACAATTTAGTACCGTGCTTCAAGAGTTAGGTTCTTTTAGCTCATGCGCTCCTTATTTTCCAGAACCCGTAGTCTACGATCCTGAATTAGCAAACCAATTTCGTTTAGTTTTTGATACGTTAGAGCAGTCGAGTAACCGTCTATTACGCGAAACATTAGTGTACGCGACCCTAACCAAACTGGTAGCACGTCATGCCAAAAGTCCTCCGATCTCAGTACCTAAAACTAAAATTCAGCAGTCGCTCTATACGGTTAAAGAATTCTTAGATGACTTTCCCCAGGCCGATGTCTCATTAGAAGATTTATCAAAACTAGCTGGAGTTAGCCCCTATCATTTGGTTCGTTCATTTCAAAAAATGTATGGCTTCCCACCGCATGCCTATCAAATTCAAGCGCGGTTGCGTTATGCTAAAACACTATTGAGAAGTGGTCATCCCATTTCAGATGCTGCGCAAGAATCTGGGTTTCATGACCAAAGTCATCTACATCGCCACTTTAAGCGTGCAATGGGCTTAACGCCAAAACAGTTCTTAGCCAAATAGCAAGCGCAATTTTGTACAATCACTTGACCCAACCTTGTGGCTTGATAGATTCATCACTTCCAGCAAAGGAATTACTATGGATAGCACACTATTGAACCACGTACATTTAGAACCTCGAGGTCGCCTCTTTGGGCAAGGCGCACTGGCCATGCTACCGCTGAGTATTGCCGTTTTACCATGGGGCTTATTGGCGGGATCATTTGCGATTGAAAGTGGCCTGACCGTATTAGAGAGCCAAGCACTCTCTGCGGTTTTATTTGCAGGCTCAGCGCAACTCGTCGCCACGGGGATGTTTAAAACAGGTGCAGGGCTGTTGACTCTGCTGATCACCACATTTTTCATCACTTCTCGCCATTTTCTCTACAGCGTTTCCATGCGCAGCAAAATCAGCCCACTCCCGACACGTTGGCGTTTAATTCTGGGTTTTCTGCTCACTGATGAGCTGTTTGCGGTCTGCGGACAACAAAATGAAAAACAGTTTAACCGTTGGTACGCGCTTGGTGCAGGTTTAAGCTTCTATTTAGTTTGGAATTTGGCCACACTGGTCGGCATTATTGCGGGTAGCTACATCCCCGCTTTAAACGAGTTGGGGTTGGAATTTGCAGTCGCGGCTACTTTTATCGCCATTGTCATTCCGAACATTAAAAACATACCGATACTCGTTGCTGTCATCAGTGCCCTAGTGTTATCGGTAAGCCTGACTCTTTGGCAAGTTGAAGGTAGCTTAATGCTAGCAAGCATTGGCGCAATGTGTGCAGGTTATGTTTCTGAAGTTTTACTCTGTTCGAGCAGGAGGAACCAACGATGATTCTGCTTTCTATCCTCGCCATGACCGCTTTGGTCTTTATGAGCCGTTATCTGTTCTTAGAGCCTAAATTACCGCTGCGTCTCAACCCAGTTATCCAGCGCTTACTCACTTATTCTAGCCCTGCTGTATTAACTGCTATTTGGGCTCCGATTGTGTTCCTGCCAGAGCAAACACTTTGGCTTGATCGCCATAATCCCTACTTGTGGGCCGCAGCATTAGCGGGACTGATTGCATGGAAAACCAAGAATGTCCTGCTGACCACGATCATCAGCATGGCGACTTTCTTTTTGCTAAATTTAACGCTCTTAGCCCATTAAAGACAGAGGCTGCGGTGAATACTGATAATAACCGCAGCCCGAATCGCGCAAATCAGTTTTATTGCGCTAGCCATTCAATCTCGATTAAGGTCTGCTCTCCACATTTAAGACGCCCTAAAAAGAGATCGCCACAATGTACTTCTCCAACGCCTTGTGGTGTTCCGGTCATCACAACGTCACCATCACGCAGCGATGTGTAAGATTTTAGCTCTTCTAAAATGATGGCGGGTGAATAGATCATTTGATTTACACCGCCGCACTGAACCCGAACACAATTGATGAATAGCTCTAACTGCAACTTATTGATGTCGATACCATGCAATGGCACAAATCGGCTAAGTACTGCTGAACCGTCAAATGCTTTCGCCCGCTCCCAAGGTAAACCTTTTGCTTTAAGCTGAGATTGCAGTACCCGCTTAGTCAGATCTAACCCTAAACCAACCGCGCTGTATTGACCTTTTTTGATCAAAAAACAAATTTCAGCTTCATAGTGAAGCGTCTCTTGGTGAAACGAGGATAGAGTGGTTGTGATGCTCGTATTGGGTTTATTAAACACCACCATTTGTTCTGGCATTGTGTTATTAAGCTCTTGAATATGTTCAATATAGTTCCGTCCAACACACAACACTTTAGACGGGGTTATCTTCTGTTTATCCAAACGAACCGAATACATATACTCTTCCTTGAGATGACTAAGATCGTCGAGTTTACCTCATCTACAGCGCGAGTGAATGGATTTGCATCTTCATTAGATAAAAGTAAGATCTTCGACTCAAAATTCATGGCACCTTGACTATTTTGAACATCACTACATAACATTCTCTTTAATAAATCATCAATAAAAACAACATGTAAACATCATGAATCAGTAATTAAACATTCATTTAAAACATCTACTTTACTCACATCAAACCGTTCGAGCACTGAAGCTCATTGATTATGGATAAGGTAAATAAAATGAAAAAAGCAACAATCGCAACCGCAATTCTTACAGCATTGGTATCAGGTTCTTCTTTTGCTGCGACCGTTTACAAAGCGGATGGAAATGAGCTTAAAGTTGGTGGACGTGCAGAATTTCGTGGCGATTTCGGTGGTGATGACAAAGGCAAAGAAATTGAAGGCACGATGAAAAACAAAAGCCGTGCGCGTTTGAACATTACAGGTTCAACAGAAATCTCTGACTCTTTGAAAGGTTTTGCAACCTATGAAGCAGAGCAAACGGTTAATTCCTCCGCCAGCAACGATAAGAATTCTGATTTCAACCAACGTTACCTATTTGCAGGTTTACAAGCTGATTTTGGTGCTATTTCTGTCGGCCGCCAAGATACGGCTGGCGTGCAAATTTCTCAAATGTCAGACATCGGTACTTATACTGGCGCTCAAAAAGAGTTCATCAACGCAGGTAATGAGCAAATCAACAACACCTTCCTCTACGCAGGTACATTTGATGCCCTCAATGTGAAAGCAAGCTTTATTGCAGGCGAAGAAAAAGACACCGATGGCTTCGGTCTTTCTGCAATTTATAACTTACCTATCGGCCTTGGTTTAGGCTTGGGCTACGCAAGCAACGATAATGGCACAGGCCAAGGTGCAGCGAATCAAATTATTGCCGGTGTGAATTACACGTTGGACGATTTGTACTTAGGCCTGACCTATACACAAGGGGATTTGGACGATAAAGCGAAGAGCGAATTCAACGGGATTGAATTTGCTGCGCAATACAAAATCACAAGTAACTTCCGCTTGATTGGTGTGTATCAAAAAACGGAAAATGAAACTGCAAACGTCACAACGACGAAAAGTGATTTTGCTGAGTTGACAGGGCGTTATGATTTCAATAAATCAATCTACACTTACGTTGCCTACAAAATGAACAACCTAGATAAAAAAGACCTCGGCACTGCGTATGATGCAAAAGACTCTATTCGCCTAGGCCTACGTTACAACTTCTAATTTTAATTATACGAACGCATATACTCCCTAAGGATTTTGTCCTTTTGGCCAGGCACCCGCTTGGCCTTTTTTATTTTCCGCATTGCACCACAATGAAACACATTGCACTAGGCTAGACCATACTTAACAGAGCCAAAAATATAAGTTCACTATTTTTCAATAAGTTAAAGGTGGCACACAACCTGCTATGTAATAAGTACAAATGCATGGCAGCGTTTGTGCTTCTTTTCAGTGCTAAGGCAGAGCACTGGCCGTTCATGTTCTTTCGCCCTCTTTTTAGGGGGCTTTTTTTATCCCATCACCACAGCCCATACGCAAAATGTTTGGCGTTTCAGACAAGTGGAAATCAGCAGGGATAACACTTGCTCAAATTTATTGAACCACTCCATTCATTTCAGAGATTGGTTTAACGCTGATAAGTCAGTATGATTCAACGACTTTTTCTATAACCCTCTTCTCTATGACCAAAATACTTCACCACCCAATCCAAGGAGCAAGTTGGATGCTAATCGCAGGCCTCGCCTTTGCGATAGTCAATAGCCTTGCTCAAGTCGCCAGTATCAATTATGGCCTGTCATCTACCACGGTGGCGCTGGTTCAATATGCCATCGCGTTAGTCGTTATTTTGCCGTATTTATCAACGTTAGGGATCCGCTACTCGCTGCGCACCGAGCATTTAAGCATGCATATTTTCCGTGTGTTTTTATCTGTGATTGGCATACAACTCTGGTTATGGGCACTCGCCTATCCCGTACCCATTTGGCAAGGTATTGCACTGCTGATGACCTCTCCTCTGTTTGCCACGATTGGCTCAGGCCTTTTTTTAAAAGAGAAAGTGGGTACAGCGCGCTGGGGAGCAACATTAACTGGCTTTGTCGGGGCGATGATCATCCTTGAACCTTGGGCTGACGATTTCAACTGGGCATCGTTGCTGCCTGTTGGCGCGGCATTTTTTTGGGCTTGTTACTCTTTGATGGTGAAAAAACTGTCTGCCCATGACTCACCGTCTACTATGGTGGTCTACCTTTTAGTACTGATCACACCGTTCAATCTACTGCTCGCTTTACCAGATTGGCAAACACCTCAAGGAAGCACTCTATGGCTCATATTGCTTTTTGCGGGTGCGATGACAGCACTGGCTCAATGGGCGATCGTTAAAGCCTATGCGGTGGCAGATGCGTCTTTTGTGCAACCTTTTGATCACGCGAAGCTGCCACTGAATGTTTTGGCGGGTTGGTTAGTGTTTGGCTGGGCACCACCCGGGCGATTATGGCTTGGCGCTGCCATCATTATCGCTTCAGTGGCCTTTATTACTCACTGGGAAACAAAAAAATCTTCGCGTTGAAATAAAAAGTCACTCAACTCTTTCCTATTCTCTAAGCAATGCTTCTTGAGGAAAACACGATGGCAAAACCGATAAAAATCACACTATACCGATGGGCTGGAAGTTGGGGCCCATTTAAAGTCACCATCCCTTGCGGCGAGTGTACGCTCACCAAGGACATTTTGACTGACACCTTCAACAATGAACTGGAGGGCATTCCCATCGAGTTAGAAGTCAAAGACTGGCTATCGTACTGGTGGGAACCCTTGAAACTTGGCGCATGGCACGCCCCAATATTGGTCGTTGAAGGTAAAGTGATCAGCCAAGGAGAAGCGTTAAATCGAGGTGTTTTGGTTCAATCGGTGATCAAAGAATGGGCACAACGTGACGAGTTAACTGGCAATATTGTGTATGGAAAAGCCACTTGCCCGTACTGCGTAAAAGCAAAGAAATTGCTGGATGAAGCGGGAATTCAATACACCTATCATGATGTCGTCAAAGAAAGTGCGGCGCTGTACCGGATGATCCCAGAAGTTAAAGCCATCATCGGTCAAAAAACGCCCGTCACCGTGCCACAAATTTGGCTAGAAAGCCGCTATATCGGCGGGTGTGATAAATTGGAAGATTGGCTAACCAAAAAAAGTCAGTAGTGCCCCAGAGCATCTGGTTACTTTAGAAGAAAAAGTACTGACGCCTCAGAAACCGCCGACTCTTTAGTCAGTAATGGTATACGGGCTCTTTGTGGACGAATGGTGGACGAATTTGCACAGTCATTTTTACCCCAGTAAATAAAGCAAAGCCCCAGCTTGTTACCAAGCTAGGGCTTTTTGATTCTTAGGCATTCACTATTTGCTGAATTTCTTCACTAGCGTTTTAATGAAAGACTTTTTCTTTGCTTGTGGTTTGCCATGCATTGCATCATACATCGCTTTTTTTGCGATCAGTTGACCAACGTAAGCACCACCTAATTCATAACCCATGAATCACCTCAACATGTAATTTATTTACCTAACGAGGTGTATATTAGTCCAAAAAAGAACAAAAACAAGACCCGAGTCACAAAATAAAGTAATTAATTTTCAGTTAACCGCGTTTAGGCTGCTTATAGGTTTTACCAGCAGCCAAGTAAGTTTCTTTCTGCTTAACTTCAAACATGGTTTCAAAAAACCAAGCAACAAACTTAATAACGTCATCGCCTTCATTCATAATGTGTTCGACAAACTCTTCTTCTTCACCTTGCTCATTTTCTTGCAACACGACGTGGTAAATGCGTTGCTCCCCATCCACTTCGGCTAAAGCAAACTGACCCACTAACGATAAGGCTGCTTCAGCAATATCTTGATCTTCAAATACTTTCAGCATATCTAACGCTTGAGGAAGTGTTTTTTGCTCGCACAAGCTTTTGACTAATGCTTGAAATTCATCTTGTTGCATTGATTTTTCCGTCGAATTAATGTCGCCGAGATTATACCTCAAATTATTTCTCTTGTGCCGACATGTACGCTGCCAATGCACCACTAGACTTAAACCGCTTCAAACCGGAAGGGTATAAACAAGCATTAAGCGAATTTGGTTTGACGTAAGCGATAGGAAGAACACAACACCAAAAACATAGCGCAACTGGTTGCTAAATAGAACCAGCCTAGCGACATCTGACTCGTGATCCATCTTTCCACCAAGTATCCTCCTAAGAATCCAGCTAAGCACATTTGAATGGAGCCAGATAGAGCCGCAACGGAGCCCGCTTGAGTTTTGTGTGGCCCGAGCAGCATGCTGGTGGATAATGGAAATGAGATACCTTGCGCAATCGTTAACCAAGTAAATCCCCACACTAAATTGAACACGCTCATCGGTGTTATCAGTAACCAAACACCGGCAAAAGCCATAATGACAATCGCCAAAGCAAGTAAACGTTGGGATGAAAAACGATCATTGAGTAAGTTAACGGCAACACTGCCTATCATCAAACCCGCGGAAGGGACGATCATTACGGTTCCATAATCGGCGGCCGTTAACCCCAGCTTGTTTTGCAAGAGAAAAGGCAGCACCGACAGAGTCACTAAGCTAGATAAATAGCTGATCCAGTTGTAACTGGCGCTGGTCAGCACTTGGGAATTTTTCAAGAGTAGCAAGTAGTTATGCAATACGGCCTTAGGTTGAAACCGATGTTTCGCGTATGGCAACGTTTCTGGCAATATCCACCAACCTAAAATAAAAATGGTACAGATATACATTAATACGAACACAAACACGGACTGCCAACTTAAATGAAAGGCAAGCCACCCACCGAGCACAGGGGCAATAATTGGCATAATTGAGGCGGTGATGGCGATGTAAGAAAGCGCCTTTGTTAATTGCAGACCATCATAACTGTCGCGCAGCACACTGCGGCCAAGAACAGAAGCACTTCCCGCGCCAAGCCCTTGCAGTAGGCGACCAGCAGCCAACGCATGAAAATTATCCGAAAAACAGACACACAATACTGTACCGGCCAAATAGATCCCCTGCCCGAGTAAAAATGTCGGGCGTCTACCAACCGCATCAGACAATGGCCCGTAAAAAAGCTGTGACATCCCAAACGCCACTAAAAAGAGCGTGACGAGCCATTGAATACTGGCTTGGTCAACCATTAAGTCTCGGCTGATCAACGGCAGTGCAGGTAAATAGATGCTCACCCCAACTTGGCCCGTGGCAATGATCATCATCGCCAATAACATCGGCGTCTTTTTAAATGGTGTGCTAGCGAGAGTTTTCATGGGTTGCTAAGTGAGCTCTTATCGTCGGTAGATGTGGTGTCAAAATACGTTTTCAGTATATATTGGCAACTCAGATTTGATAATAAAGCACTCAGGAAATGAATTAGTTCCAATGAGGAATGAGTAGGGTAACGATGGATTGGATACAAAATGTTAAAACATACATGCGAGTGGTTGAAGAAGGCAGCTTTAACGGCGCGGCACGTAAGCTCAATACCACCAGCTCAGCCATCAGTAAACGAGTACATTGGCTGGAAGAGAAAATTGGCGTGCAGTTACTTAAGCGCACCACACGAACGGTGACACAAACCGAAGCGGGTGCTCTCTTTTATGAGCGAGCAAAAGCACAACTTGAAAGTTGGCAATCGGTGGTTGATGAAACACGATCTGTCAGCCAAACTCCCGCTGGCCTGCTAAAAATTGGGGCGACACTCTCTGTGGGCTCAAAATTTTTGGTGCAGTATTTAGATGAATTTCTACAGCGCTACCCTGACATTCGAATCCAACTGACCACAACAACTCCGGGGCAATTGCCCGAACTTCACCTTGATTTATTCATCAGCCGAGAAATTGACCAACTCAACTCCCTCAGTTTTAAAGCCTCACCCCTATTTGAACATAGGGCCGGCTTTTATGCTTCTCCTAACTATATTGAAAAATATGGTATGCCCAAATCTGCCGAACAGCTTCAGCAGCACAATGTCTTGATTTGGGGAGAACACACAACGCGCGAATTAAAAACCTCAACGGGCAAACGCCTATCGTTATCGGGTAATTTCGCGACAACCAATCCAGAAGCACTTTTCTATGCAGGCAAAAATGGCATGGGAGTGATTGTCACCAACGACGTGATGGTCAAAGAAGAGCTACGTTTGGGCAATCTGGTACGTTTGCTACCCGATATCACCGTGGATCAAGCAACGGTTTACGCTTATTACCCTAAACTTGATTATCAACACACTCGAACTCATTTATTTCTCAACTACTTAAAAGAAAAATTAACGCATGAAGCTAGATAACTAAATTGGGGTTACGTCTATTTCCATCACACAATTGTCCACCAGAGCAAATTTATCCCTAGACAAAAAAGTACTCATAAAACTCTGAAACTAAGCCGCTGAATAACCAATATTTTATTTTTTTGCGTCTCAAGTACCCATCATTGCGAGTGGCAAAACTGCGCAATGTCGACCATAGTCACTAAGTGCATATTCTAAAAAAACAGAGTACGACATATGACTAAAACATCATTGGCTAGGGATGCAGTTAGTCTAAACACCATTAACGAGCTCATGCTGCTCGATGGCTCTGAGTTACATGATCGAGCCACATTGGTGCTGCATACACATTTTCAAACCTGCTGTACATGCATCGTCGAGTTAGACAAATGGCATTACAGAGCTCACACCTTATCTCATGCTGGTGAGGCGCCAGACAACAACGACACGGGTTATCCGCTCAGGGGAACACCGTGTGAGCAAGTGTGGAAATCAAAACAGGAATACTGTCTGTTTCCATCACAAGTGACCAAAATTTTTCCTGATGACAAGTTTCTAATTGAAAATAAGATTGATGCCTATATCGGTATTCCACTACGTGCCAAGAATGGCGAAATACTCGGAATGCTCGTGTCTACCTTCTATTCTCCCATCGAAGATGAGGAATTCGTGATTGGCTACCACCGAATCATTGCGAACATAGTCGTTCACAGCCTGCGCAATAAGTGGTTGAGCGAACGCTCTGACAGCTTGGTTAATCAACTTAGCTATGAAGTTTCTCACGACAACCTGACTGATTTAATGAACCGCAGTTATCTAGCTGACAAATTAGAACGCTTAGTTGAAACAACCAATGAACCGTTTACTCTTGCTTATTTAGACATCGATAATTTTAAATCGATCAATGACTTATATGGGCACTATATTGGCGACCAAATCATTAAGTTTGTGGCTAATGCCATCATTAAAAGCGTTCCGGAAGAGAATTTGGCATTTCGAATCGCAGGGGATGAATATGCGTTTATCACCTTCTCTAATGATCCGTTGCAAATCTGCCGCTGTATATTGGATAAGCTAAATATAGGTTATGTCGATGCATCACATCGCATTAAAATTAGCTTAAGCATTGGCATTTCAAGGAAAACTCAAGAGACAATCACGGCCGATCAACTGATTCTCAATGCCTGTTTAGCACTCAAAGAGTGTAAGCAAACTCGCGGTAGTAATATCCGTTGCTATGATACCCATCTGAGTGACCAATACCATCGTCAAACCCAAATCACAGAAGCTCTACGCCGTGAACTCAATAAGTTAACCAGTAAAAATAGTGAACTATTTGTGGTGGCGCAACCGATCGTCAGTCGTCACCAAGAACAGTGGAACTATTTTGAGATTCTCACTCGCTGGAATAGCGAAACTCTGGGTGCGATTTCACCGATTGAGTTTATCGATACTGCTGAGCAGTCAGGTTTAATTGTGGAATTAGGAGAACGCATTGTTGAGCTGGCATGCCTAGCAAAAGTTGAGCTAGAGGAGGGCTTAGGCTACAAGGTAAAATTAGGACTTAACTGTTCGGCACATGAACTGATCAACTCCAAGCGCTATCTCGAACACTTAATGCAAACCATTACTCAATACGGCTTTGAGCCTAATGAATTCACAATTGAGCTCACCGAAACAGTACTACTTTCACAAACCAGTGAAGTTAGATACATCTTAGATAAGCTCAGACTACTTGGTTTTACCATCGCGCTTGATGACTTTGGCACTGGCTATTCGAGCTTGAATTACATCCATAGCTACCCCATCGATTGCATTAAAATTGATGCCACTTTTATCAAAAACATGGTGTGTAACGAAACAGCGGAGCGCGTAGTTTGGTTGATTATTCAATTGGCAAATCAACTTCGAGTTGATCTCGTCGCAGAAGGGGTGGAGAACCAAGAAGCTCTGGAGAAACTCTATGCTATGGGCTGTGAACAGATCCAAGGTTACTATTTTTCAAAGCCAGAAACACCGCACTCTATCGTGACTCACTGGAACAACATGAGCCATGTACGGCGCGCATAAAAAACCCTCACTCTGAAAGTGAGGGATTACTAATATCCATTATGCTATCAAATTAAGACTCTTGGTCAGCCGAAGACTCACTGGTGGCATACCGCAGTTCTTGCTGCTGAAGCATAGAATCGAGTTCATTACGCCTTGCAACAAACCCCGCCATCTCTTTTTTAGGCACTGAGTTTGCCATTGGTATGTTGGCGGTCATGGCATTCACTGCGCGATCTCGAACCATCAGCTCATAATGCAGATGAGGCCCAGTGACTCGGCCCGATTGCCCAGATAAACCGATCCGCTCACCTCGCGATACTTTCTGACCTTTACGCACTAAAATTTTACTCAAATGCAAATAGCGTGTTTTGTAAGTACTGCCATGTTGTATCACCACGTAATTACCCGCATAAGGGTGCTTACGCGTCATGATCACCGTACCATCGCCAGTCGAGAATACCGGAGTACCGACTGGTACACCAAAATCAGTACCATTGTGCGGAGCCACTCTTTTTGTGACTGGGTGCAGGCGATGCGCATCAAAGTTAGAGGTAATGCGTTTATTTGTCGTCGGATAGCGTTGAAATGCGCGCTGTAAACTATCGCCATTTTTGTCATAGTACTGCCCATCACGGTGTAAATAAGCAGAAACGTCTTTGCCTCGACTGTAGATTTTAATCGCTTGGATTTCACGATTGCCCGTCAATTTCTCACCGACAAATTGACGAGATTGAACCACTTCAAATCGATCGCCAACCCTAAGATCACGAGAGAAATTGAGTTTATCTTTAAGTAAAGAGACGATCTGTTCTATCTCAGCGCTGCCTAACCCTATCGAATTGACCGACTGAGAAAAGCTGCCTTGGATCTCGCCAACCATGGCGAACTCTTTCCATACACCCGGTATTTTAACATCTTGAAACTCATAGGTACCATCATCTAAACGTGAATATACCGCGCGCTCGACTAGGCTAAATTCTAGCTCCATTTTGGAAAGCGCATTTCCATTTTGCGCTTTCCAAAACCTGAGGATGTTGCCAGGTTTTAACGTATCCAATGCGAGGTAGTTTAAATCGGTTTCCATAATCTTCATCAAGTCTTGGTAACCAAAGCCAAGTTGATTAAAGATAGTACTTAAATTGTCACCAGATTTAATCTCATATTCAAAATCCGGAAGATTTTTTACCTCAATAGCATCAGATAAAATCGACTGAACAATTTGAGTTTCGGTAATAGAGAGCTCAATTTGGCGCTGTAAGGAGCTATCCTGAATAGACGAGGAAAATGCGATGGCCGCGACAATCGGTAGGCCAATAATCGACGCTTTTTTTGGAAGTGAAAGCTCAGAAAAGCGCAGAATGAGAGAACGAGGAAGCACTATCTATCCTGTGGATTAAGTCAAAAGAGCCTCAAGATTAAGACTTTCTGTTTCAAAAGTCACCTATATCGTGTGATTCTATGGTCAAAAAAGGCACCGGAGTGCCTTATAACAAATCAACAATTACACGTAAAAATGAGTACTGTCCTAATCATGTTTCACGCTTTCACAAGATTTATCAACAACCTATTGATAAGTCGTTACTAGGCTATTTTCCTCGCCAAAACCATTGGCAATGTACTGGTCAGCGCTAGGATCGTTAACCCATTGTTGGTCATCCAACAAGTAACGAAATTGAAATTCAGCATCTTTAGGTAAACGGGTTTTAAATTTAAAACTATTACTTTTCGCCACCTTTTTCATTGGTTCTGGTTGCCAGTCAAGAAAGTCCGCTACTATCGCAACATTGCCAGCCGTATCTGGGACGTCCACTTCAAAGGTCACTTCGACTTCTTCTTTTGTTTTAAAAAAACGTTTATTAATCATCACAAACTCCATCTCTGTATAAAAAACATCCTACCTAGTGAATCATAAGAAAATAGACTCACATCCACAACTCTAAATAGTAAAAATTCCGCCGCCGAACCACTATATTTATAACCTCCGTTGAATATTCACCCCTCTTTACAGCATTTTAAATGAGCGTAGAATCCACCGCGCTTTCTATTTTCCCCTATTTTCAATAAGGTTATCAATTATGTTTGCCGTATATGAATCCTATAAAGCCGGTCTACTGCGACCAAAACAGTGGCTAAATAATATTAGTGCAGGTTTGATTGTAGGGGTTGTCGCTCTGCCACTGGCGATGGCATTCGCTATTGCTTCTGGCGTGAAACCGGAGCAAGGGATATACACCGCCATTATTGCAGGCATTATCGTTTCACTGTTTGGCGGTTCGCGAGTGCAGATAGCCGGCCCAACGGGCGCTTTCATCGTGATACTCGCTGGAATTGTTAGCCAGTATGGGGTCAGTGGGTTGCAGATAGCCACTATGATGGCCGGTGTGATTCTATTAGTTCTGGGGGTCGCAAAACTCGGTAGCATCATCCGCTATATTCCTGACCCCGTAATCGTCGGCTTCACCAGCGGTATCGGTGTCATCATCTGGGTTGGGCAATGGCAAGAGTTCTTCGGCCTCCCCAAGATCGAAGGTGAGCATTTTCATCAAAAATTAGTGTCTATTTTCCATGCCTTTCCGCAGATGGATTGGGCCACAACAGGCCTTGCGTTATTTTCACTCGCGCTGGTTATCTTCGGCCCTAAGATCCCGAAGCTCTCGAAAGTACCAGGGCCGCTGCTTGCTCTCGTCACCGTTACCGTGTTGCAATATTTTGTTGGCTTTGAAGGGATCCGCACGATTGGATCGGCTTTTGGAGGCATACCTCAAGGACTGCCAGAGTTTTCGCTTCCAGAAGTTAGCTTCTCTCAAATTATTCTATTGATTGGCCCTGCTTTTGCGATTGCCATGCTAGGTGCGATTGAATCATTGCTTTCTGCGGTGGTCGCCGATGGTATGGCGGGCACCAAACACAACTCAAACCAAGAATTAGTCGGCCAAGGTATCGCTAATATCGTGGCTCCGCTCTTCGGTGGTATTGCAGCAACAGGCGCCATTGCACGTACTGCAACCAATATACGCAACGGGGGGACAAGCCCACTTTCGGGCGTGGTGCACTCGCTCACTCTGGTCATTATCCTTATTGCACTTGCACCATTAGCCGTCAATATTCCACTGGCAGTACTCAGTGCGATTTTGTTCGTCGTAGCATGGAACATGAGTGAAGTTCCCCACTTTATTAAATTGGTTAAACGTGCACCCAAAGCCGATGTGGTTATTTTGTTGCTAACCTTTGGATTAACCGTGTTTGCTGACTTAGTTGTCGCCGTCAATATCGGGGTGATCATCGCTACCCTTCACTTTGTAAAACGTATGGCATCTAGTGTTGAGGTAAAAGCCAGTACACACCATGAGCTCAGTGCTGAGCTGCTTCGTCACGGGCAAACTCAGTTACCAAGAGAGCTCGCCGTTTATGCCTTAGAAGGCCCATTTTTCTTTGCTGCGGCTGAAACCTTTGAGCGTGTGATGAGCAGCATTCAAGAGCAGCCAGAAATTTTAATTATTCGCCTTAAATGGGTTCCATTTATGGACATTACTGGCCTGCAATCCATTGAGGAAATGATCGAAAACTTCCATAAAAAGAATGTGCAAGTGTTGATCTCTGGTGCAAATACTCGTGTTGCAATGAAACTGAAAAAAGCGGGGATTGTTGATTTGGTCGGTGAAGATAATTTCTTTAGTCAATTCGATGATGCGCTTAGCGTTAGCCTACAACGTTTGAATATCAGTACAGCTCAATAAAGCTCATTGGACCTATACATTTTTGGCCTTTAGCCTTCGGTTAAAGGCCTTTGACTGACCCGTCCCTCTTACCTTAACCACCCAATTTTCCGCAGCCCTCCTTAACTCTTTTTAAAACGCACGCCTCAATCACCAACAGATTATTAACCAATGCAACAATAACAAAACAAATGACCATGTTATCTGAGAATAACAGCTCTTTTGTTTGAATACTTAACCTTGATTAATGAATAGTATTGCAAGCCATCTTAAAAATAGATATTCTTGCCTGCAATGACTAAATAGAGCTATTTAGTGCATTTTTATGCCACCAGTTGGTGACTATTGACCCGCAGTAATACGAGACACGACATGCAAGATAACGCTCAAACTATTGAAGCTCCTGTAGCACCAACACAAAGTAGCTTTTGGATGTTTTTCATTCCTTCGTTAATTGGTCTATTTTTGTTTATGGCACCAATTAGCTACCAAGGTGACTTAACCATTCCAGTTGCCGTCCTTGCTAAATCTATCCAAGCTATTTTGGGCGATTACCTTGTTGCAATAGTGACAGTGATCATCGCCTTTATGTCTGCAGCTTCCATTTTATGTAAAATTTTTCAACCTGCATTCATTACAAAGAGTCCTTTCTTAAATGGGCTTTTTAATCCATCGGCTCTTTGGTTAGCCGTCCGTGTATTTGGTGGTATCGCCGTCATCATGACGTTTTTCCAAATCGGCCCTAAGGCTATCTGGGAAGAAAACACTGGCGGTATGGTTCTTGAGGGTTTATTACCCACTTTATTTTCTGTATTTATTTTTGCAGGGCTTTTGCTGCCTTTACTGCTTAACTTCGGGCTACTGGAGCTATTTGGTAGTTTATTAAGCAGAATCATGCGTCCAGTTTTCAACCTTCCAGGCCGTAGCGCAATCGACTGCATGGCTTCTTGGTTGGGCGACGGTAGTGTCGGTATTTTGCTGACCAGCAAACAGTACGAAAGCAAATTATACACACAGCGTGAAGCCGCTATTGTTGGTACAACGTTTTCTGCCGTTTCAATTACCTTCAGCTTAGTCGTTATTGCGCAAGTTAAGCTAGAGCATCTGTTCCTACCTTTTTATGGCACCATTTGCCTTGCAGGCTTTGTTGCAGCGATCATCATTCCTCGCCTGCCACCATTAAGTTTCAAAAAGAACACTTATATTGATGGTACCTCTCCAGCTAAAGATGCCGATGCAGTTCCAAGCGGCCATACCTCGTTCTCATGGGGGATGGAATTAGCACTGGCGAAAGCAAGCCAAGTTAAATCTGCAAAATCGATCTTCGCTGAAGGCATGCGTAACGCTGTTGATATGGTGTTTGGTGTGCTACCTGTCGTGATGGGCTTGGGTACTCTGGCTCTGATTGTTGCAGAATACACCTCTGTATTTTCTGTATTGGGCCAACCGTTTATTCCTTTTCTAGAATTACTTGGTGTACCTGAGGCTGTTCAAGCATCTCAAACCATTGTGGTCGGCTTTGCGGATATGTTTATTCCCGCGATTCTTGCAGCTTCCATTGATAATGAAATGACACGTTTCGTGATTGCGGCCATGTCAGTGACTCAGTTGATCTATATGTCTGAAGTGGGTGCATTAATGTTAGGCAGCAAAATTCCTGTCAACATCCTTGAGCTGTTTGTCATATTTATTCTGCGTACGCTCATTACACTGCCAGTGATAGCTGGTGTAGCACATCTCATTTTTTAGTAAACAATGCGGCAGTAACGGCACTAATAACATTTCAATATGCAAGTCCCCACTTATGTGGGGATTTTTTTGTTCTAAACTAAAGATTGATTCGACCAAATTAACAGAAATATAAATAGAAAATAATTTCATTGATTAAATTATCACCTTATACTTTTAGCCTATGCTCTAAGAAAAAAGCAGAAGTAAATAAGGTAGTTTATGATGAGATGGATAACCGCTTTACCACTTATTTTTTTCAGCTTATTTGTTCATGCTGCAAGCTTAACTATTACCCTCCCAAACCAAGATCGGGTTACTTATTCTCTTGCACAATTGGCAGAGATACTGCCTCGTGAAACCTTCACGACTCAGCTTCCTTGGTTACCAAAAGAAAATACTTTCACTGGTTTTAAAGTTATTGATTTAATTAATCATTTGCAAGTTGGACAGGTTTCTTCTGTATCATTTTTGGCCATTAATGATTACGCCGCTAATATTGCAATTGAAAACTTAACTCGCTATGAACCCATTATTGCTTATCACATGAATGGCGATGAAATGAAAATAAGAAACAAGGGGCCATTTTGGCTGATCTACAATCTAGATAAATATCCACAAATAGACAATGACATTTATTACACCCAGATGGTGTGGCAGTTAGAAAAACTATTGATTCACGGTAAATAATGAATTTTACAAAATACAGCACTTTACACCCCTTGCTATACCGAGCAAAAACACTGTTGATTGTCCTGTCAGTCGCCTTGATCGTCGCTAATTTGTATATACTTTCGACCACACGCTCTTTAGCCAACTCCTATACCGACCAACGTAACTATGCAACTTGGTATTTATTCCAGCTCACCAAGGAGTATTCTGAGCTGGTTGCTTCGATTCCTTATTACCTAGAGTCAAAGGAGAAGAGAGCGCACACTTGGCTGCAGTATGAGCTGATTTGGAGCCGTTTTGACTTGATTCTAACGAGTAAGGAATCGGATAATTTTATGGGTAGAACGGATTCCCAGCATTTCTTTAAGAACAACTTTGATGATTTCAAAATATTAGAAAGCTTATTGCTGGCCGTTAAAGATCAAAAGTCATTGGCTGTATTTGAAAAACATGCTCGCTTGATTTACGACCAGATTATCGGCTATGTAAACCAAAACTTTCAACTGCAAAGCCCTATCTATCTCGAGCAAAAAGAAAAAGCAAATAGGCTAACACAGGTACAATTTCTGCTGATGTTCTTGATGCTGGGTTGCATTGGCTTAGTTAGCTATATTTTTCATAAAGAAGCGGTTGCTCAGCGTACCTTAGCGTTAACTGACCCTCTAACTGGACTTGCAAACCGCCTTGCTATGTTTGAAGAGCTGAATCAAATTTCTACCAACAACCCCTTCTCTCTCTTTCTTCTCGACTTAAATGGCTTTAAGCCCATTAACGACCAAAATGGTCATAAAGCAGGGGACAGTGTGTTGCAACAAGTAGCGTTTCGCTTAACACATTCGATTCCAACCTTTGATTATTCGGTATTTCGTATGGGGGGTGATGAGTTTGCCCTGATCATCCATAGCGTAGATGCGATGGAACTGAGCATTATGCAACGCCACATTAAAGCGTGTTTTAAAGAGAATTTTTTCGTGGATAATGGAGTGGGAGCAAAGCTTTCAACCAGTATCGGTATTGCCTCTTTTCCTAAAGATTCAGCCAATATTAATCAATTAATACATATTGCGGATAAGAATATGTATGCCATGAAGTTTCTACAAAAAAGCCCCTCTGTATGAGGGGCAAAGTTACCATCGCTTTATAGTTATAATGAGTCCGCTATTATTCCAGGTTAGCCGCTGCAATAAGTGACTAGCCGAAATCGCCATTGACATATCCCATGGTTCTATCATCTTTAGGATTGTTGAAAATCACTTGTGTATCATTGTGTTCAACCAATTCCCCCATTAAGAAAAACGCTGTGCGATCAGAAATACGACGCGCTTGCTGCATTGAGTGCGTGACAATAACGATGGTGTAATTCTTTTTCAGCTCTTCCATCAATTCTTCAATTTTGTGTGTTGCAATCGGGTCAAGGGCGGACGTTGGTTCATCCATCAAAATCACATCCGGCTCCATCGCTATCGTGCGTGCGATGCACAAACGCTGTTGTTGACCACCAGAGAGGCCAAACGCATGTGACTTCAAACGATCTTTTACTTCATTCCACAACGCCGCGCCGCGCAATGAGCGCTCAACCACTTCATCGATGTGCTTTTTATCTTTAATCCCTTGTGCGCGTAACCCATACGCCACGTTTTCATAAATACTCATTGGGAACGGATTTGGCTTTTGGAACACCATTCCCACTTTGATACGCAGATCTGCAACATCAATATTGCCGTAAATATCTTGCCCATCCATCGCCAATTTACCGGTGATAGTCACGCCTTCAATGAGGTCATTCATTCGGTTCAAACAGCGTAATAAAGTCGATTTTCCGCAGCCAGAAGGGCCAATCAGCGCTGTCACTTGACGAGTTGGAATAGGCAGGTTGATTGATTTTAGCGCTTGGTTATCGCCGTAAAAAAGGTCTAGGTTTTCAATATTAAATTTGTTCATTCTTGTTATCTCTCAAAATTCTGTAAATCGCGCCCAACGCTCTGCTTAATAAGAAGCGGTATTAAATCGTCTTGCGATTAGCTTCGTCACCATGTTGATCAGTAGCACAACCACAATCAGCACGGTTGCTGTGCCGTAGGCTTGATTCCACTCTTCAACCGTGAACAGCTCTGTTGTGAGCTTGTAAAGGTGAACGGTTAGGGTGCGGCCTGAATCGAGCAATGAATCAGGAATACGTGCCACCATTCCTGCGGTTAAAAACACAGGGGCCGACTCGCCAATAACACGACCAATACTCAAAATAATTGACGTGAGGATGCCGGGCATTGCACTTGGCAAAATCAGACGCCAAATGGTGTATATTTTTGAGGCTCCAAGACCATAAGAACCTTCGCGATAAGTTTGAGGAACGGCCATCAACGCTTCTTCTGTGGTCCGAATGATCACAGGCAAAATCAAAATGCTGAGCGTTAGCGCACCCGACAAAATAGAGAAGCCTAAGCCTAGAATCACCACAAAGAAGGTCATGCCAAATAGACCAAAGATAATGGAGGGGATCCCCGCCAAAGATTCGGTACAAAAGCGGATCACTTTCACCAAGCGGCTACCGATTTTGGCGTATTCGGTAAGATAAATCGCCGTCATAATACCCAACGGGGCGGCCACCGAAATAGAAGCGATCACCATATAAATCGTCGATATGATCATCGGGAAGATCCCGTGTTCATTGCCAGTACGGGTGTAATCGTCAGTAACGAAATTCCAATCTACGTGTTGTAGCCCGTTAGAAAGGATGTACCAGATAATCCAAAATAGGAAGCCGACTGTTACAGCGGCCGCAATCCAAATAGATATTTTCAATACGTTATCTTTTAGCTGGCGGGCACGTTTTAGTTTTACTGTATCCATCACTATTATCTCGCTCTCTCACGGTTTAAATAGAGCAATGTGGCATTCAAGATCATGATGAATGCCAATAGCACAACGCCTGTTGCATAAAGCGCACTGGCATGAACACCACTTGCGTAAGACATTTCAATCGCAATATTGGCTGTCAGCGTGCGTGCTGAGTCTAAAATACCTTCAGGCATCGCTGGCGCGTTGCCCATCACCATAATAATGGCCATGGTTTCACCGAGCGCACGCCCAATTCCTAAGATGACGCCGGTCATAATTCCGGAGCGAGCTGCCGGTACCAGCAATTTGAAGATGGTAAAAATACTGGATGCACCTAATGCCAAAGAACCTTCTTTGTACGCATGAGGGACTGCGCGAATAGAAGTCTCGGACACGGTAATCACCGTCGGTAAGATCATGACACCAAGCACAATAATGCCCGCGAGAATGGTATTGCCCGCAGGAACTTGGAAAATGTCCTGAATCAAAGGAACAATAATCACAAGACCAAAGAAACCATAGACCACGGAAGGAATACCAGCGAGCAATTCAACGGCTGGGCGAATGATATTCGCGACACGTTTTGGTGCGACTTCGGCAATAAAGATAGCGGTGAGTACGCCCACAGGCACACCAACGATAACCGCACCAAACGTTGAAACCACAGAAGCGACAATCATAGTTGCCACACCATACAGAGCTGGCGGCAACCAATCTTGTCCAAGGACGATACCCGAGATACCCACTTCTTGAAATGCGGGAATACTTTCGCGGAAAATGAAGTAGGCAATGATGGCAAGAGACACAATGCCAATAATGGCACTGGTAAGAAACAACCCGTGGAAAATGCGCTCTTTCCAGTCCACACGCTTTTTAGCACGAAGTGCACGTTTGGAAGCTTGCGTAGAAACGTTGTTCATAAGCTTTTCACTATTTGTTGCGATGGTCATAGTATCAATCTCACTATTCGATGGAATCGACGTGGATAGAAAAGGCTCAGCCCCAACGATGGGCTAAGCAAACTTTTAAAGTTATTTCCCCAAACAACTTGAAGTGGCGGCTAAACAGCAAGTCAGTGAATTCCCATCCACATGGATAAAGCATGTGATTGGGCTGAACGAAACAACGTCGCTGCAACTTCAAGTCGAATGGGAGAGTCAATTAGTTCACTGCGATATAGTGATGTTCTGCAACGAGTTTTTGAGCTTCAGGCGTTAGCATCCAATCAAGGAACTGTTGCGTTTGAGCGGATGGTTGGCCTTTTTTGTACAGTACAAGGAAAGGACGAGCCACTTTATATGAACCATTTTTCACGTTATCTACCGATGCATCAGTACCGTCTACCGCTAAGGCATGAACCGTGTTATCAACGGTGCCAAGAGAGATGTAACCGATGGAATAAGGGTTAGACGCAACCATAGTTTTCAAACTACCGTTACCGTTAGCTACTTGAGCTCGTTGAGAGATAGCAGATACCGTCTTGTCTGAGATTTTTTTTGTCAGTTTCATAATCTCTTCGAATGCACCACGAGTACCTGATGCGGTATCGCGAGTAATTGCAACGATAGGTTTGTCTTCACCACCGACATCTTTCCAATTCGTGATCTCGCCTCGGTAAACGGCAGAGACTTGTTCAGCACTCAACCCTTTTACTTTATTGCTTGGATGCACAACCACCGCTATACCATCAAGCGCAATCTTTTCTTCAACTAATGATGCTTCTTTTTCTGAGCTTTTTAGGCCACGTGAAGACATACCAATATCCGCACTGCCGTTCTTAGCGGCTTTAATACCGGCAGAAGAACCTGGGCCTTGAACCTCAATAAACACGTCCGCGTTTTTCTTCATATATGTTTCAGAGAAAACTTCCATCAATGGCGTTACGCTGCTAGAGCCAACAGCAGAAATGGTTTCTTTTGCAAAAACTGGGTTAACTGCCAATGCACCTAAAAGAGCGATTGCACCGATTACTGTCTTTTTCATCACAAATATCCTTAAGAGGCTTTATTGCCGTTGTGTATTGAACGAAACTCACTTTAGGACGCAAATATGACAGTTGTGTTTCACTTAGTTTAAAACTAGATGACACTGTGAAATTTTTTAGGAAAACAGAGGAAGGGCAGCGCATTTTTGAGTGCATCGCTTTAAGATCAATCTGAAAAAATTAGCAACGTCATTAGGTGCCACCGGGAGTCGGAAATTATCCATTTATTACCCAACCACCAGCAGAGCACCCCATTCTAAGTTCGGTTTATAGGGGGGAATTTTATGAACGCTCAAATACCGGTTTCGCCAATTTTCTCAGCAGATTCGGCTTTTTCACCACCAGATAAACAGCCGTAACAGCAAGGCAGAAGCCCGCGACACCAAACCCATCCAATGATTCATCAAAAGCAAGCCATGCTTGAATGGCGGTGGTTGGCGGTACAAGATAAAACACTGAAGCCACACTTGAGGCCGCACCGTGTTCAACCATATACAACAGCAATAAAATAGAGACACATGACAGCACCACAACCAGCCATACCAGTGTCATGATAAAGGTCGGTGTCCATTGCACTTGCATGGTTTCAAAGCTCCAAGCCCAAGGTAAAAATAGGCATAACGCAGCCACATATTGCACGGTAGCGCTGCCAATCATATCCACACCTTGGCAAAATTTTTTCTGATATAAGGTGCCGAGCGTGATGCCGAGCAGAGATAACAAACACAAACTAATGGCTGGCCATTTGTGTACTTCCGATTGCCACTCAATGTTACCCATCAAGACGAGACTTATCCCAGAAAACCCAAGAGCTAACCCTAACCACTGCGCCAGATTAAAGCGCTCTGTACTCATAAAAACCAGCAGCAGCGCAGTTAAAATGGGTTGCGTCCCCACCAGCAGAGCACTTAAACCTGCTGGCATTCCCCAAGAAATCGCTTGGTAGGTTCCGCCCAAATAGCAACCATGAATCAACACGCCCGCTATACAGGAATGCCACAAATGGCGACCACGCGGAATGCGCCTTTTGAGCAATAACAGCAAACCAATAAAAAGCACCACGTTCGCCACCATGCGCAGCGTGAGCAGCGTGGCAGGTTCCGCATACATTAAGCCAAACCTTGCGCCAACGAAACCAGATGCCCATAGCACGACAAACAAGAACGGGATCATTCTTACAAACATCACAAAATTCCTAGCCACAATCGATTCTATGCTGCTACTTTATTTGGGTACAGTTATGCGTAAAAGGCACAGATTTGAATAATTTAGTGGGTACAGAATGAAAAGTAAGCTTAAAAACACGGATCCTAAATATACTGAACCTAAATATACTGAGGTAAAACGTCATCTTAAGCAGACCATCGACGATGGTTTATTCCACGCACACGATAAAATGCCTTCTATTCGCCAGCTATGCGAACAACTGTCTGTCAGCAAAAATACCGTTATTCGTGCTTATCAAGAGTTAGAAGCGATGAATGTCATCTACTCTCAGCCTCGTTCAGGCTATCGAGTCCAAGGTGCTGTAACCCCTTTGGAGATTTCGCTGCCACAACCCAATAGCATTGACCTGCTCTCTTTATCTAAATCAATTTTGGTTCAACCCACAGTGAAACATCACATGCCCGCAGGTTCAGCGCATCCTAATACGCAAAGCGCCGCGATTCGTAGTTTGTATGCAGAAATTGGCCGCCACAGCCGCCAGCAAACGCACATTCCTAGCCACTATCAGCTACCGCCAGGTAATAGCCATTTAGTCAAACAACTGCTAAAAATATCGCAAGATTTGGGCCTACAAATCAAAGCACAAGAAATCGCCATTACGCATGGCGGTCAGCAGGCCATTAGCCTCGCATTTCGTGCATTAACCAAGCGCGAAGACATTGTGGCCGTTGAGTCACCTTGTTATTTTGGCACGCTGCTGTTGCTTGAATCATTAGGCTTAAAAGTGATGGAGATCCCCAGCCATAGTGTCGATGGCATCGACATCAGCGCCCTCGAACAAGCGCTATCTCAATGGCCGATTAAGGCGATTCTCGTCACGCCTAATTTTAACAACCCAACCGGTTCACAAATGCCTCTGGAAAAACGTAAACAGCTTTTGGCTGTCAGTGGTGATACACCAATTATTGAAGATGATGTGTTTGGTGGCCTGTATTTTCAAAAGCCGATACCTTGTTTGAAGATGTTGGATGGCAAAGGCCGCGTTATTTACATCAATTCGCTCTCCAAAACCTTGGATTCACGGCTGAGGATCGGTTGGATCATCGCGGGAAAGTATCAAGCACAAATAGAAAAGATATTGCTCAGCGAGAATATGGGCAGCTTGAATTTAATCCAATCAGCCGTAGCGGAATTTCTCGAAAGTGGTAAGTACCGTCAACATCTAGCCAAAATGCGCCGCACTTACCAACTGAACCAGCAGCGCTTTGCCAAATTGCTCACCACCTCGCTCAATCACTACCCGTCGCTGCAAGGGCAGTTTCAATTAAGCCGGCCTGAAGGTTCATTTTTATGCTGGCTGACACTTCCGCCATTCATCGATAGTTTTGAGCTTTATCAACGTGGCCTGCAAAACAAAATCAGCCTCCTGCCGGGGCATCTTTTTGCAACACAGGGGCAATTCCAACACTGTATTCGTTTCAGTGTAGCGAACTTTGAAGACAACATGGCATGGCAGGAAAGCATCAACAAACTGACCGAACTGATTCATCTCGTGGCATCAGATCACAAGACGTAAGCATACGCATTTTAAAAAATTGCTGACTAACCACTTGTATTGCAACAAAGTCGGCATAAGATGAATGCCTTAGTTCAATGAAGGTTTGCTATGAATAATCAATTATCATTAAGAGCGTTAGAGCGCGGTGACTTACGCTTTATCCATGATCTCAATAACAACCGCAACATTATGTCTTACTGGTTTGAAGAGCCTTATGAATCTTTTGATGAACTGGAAGAGCTGTACAACAAGCACATTCACGATAACGCCGAGCGTCGGTTTGTGGTTGAGAACCGAGATAAGGAACTGATCGGTCTCGTTGAATTAATTGAAATTGATTACATTCACCGCAGTGGCGAGTTTCAGATCATCATCACGCCAGAGCACCAAGGAAAAGGGTTTGCACAAACCTTGATCAACAAAGCCTTAGACTACTCTTTCACCATTTTGAACCTACACAAAATCTACCTGCATGTGTCGACGGAAAACGAAAAAGCCATCCATTTATACCAAAAAGCCGGCTTTGTTGAGGAAGGGCACTTAGTTGAAGAATTCTTTATTAATGGCCAATATCGTGATGTAAAGCGCATGTACATTTTGCAAAACGCGTATCTTAATAAGCCCGCGTAACGTCATAGGAGTGAATAATGGTCACTTGCAGTCAATATGATTACATTGAGCTCGCGTGTTTGTTTCATTTGCCCGTCAAGCTCACTTTAAAAAATGGTATTACCTATTCAGGCACCGCGATGGACACTCTGCGCAATGAACACCAACAAGAGTGCATTGTGTTGAAAAATGAACAAAGTGAACACTTAATTGAAACCAATGCCTTATTGATGATGGAGGCATTAAGCTCACATCCTCATTTTACCCTGATCAAATTTGACTGATAAAAGAGCGTGGCAGCACAAAAGCCACGCTTACTTATTAGCTTTGCGTTAACTGGCAATATCGAGCTTGTTGCCCGTCACGCCATTAATGCGAAACCACCCAGCGATGCTGAAACGCTCAGCATTGGTAGGTTGTACTTCATGCGGAAAACGTTCGGATAAAAAGACCAGTAAACGCCCCGCTATCGGCGCAACCGTCGCGAGATACTGATCTTCAACATCGTAAATAACCAACTCACCTGCATCAGCACCACACCACCGATCATTCATATAAAATACCGTCGTCAGTTTTCGGCTGGCGTTGCCTGTAAAGGCGTCGAGGTGTTTTTGGTAGAATGCTCCTATTTCATATTTGGCAAAATGAGCTTCATATTCAAATAGCCCAAGAAAAAAGTGGCGGTTAACCTCTTCGCGAATTTGCTCCATACGTTGCAAATAGTCTTGCACAGGCAGGCCCATGCTGTTTTCAATCCACTGGATTTTATCGTTGCGTATTTCAACCTCTAATTGCAAGGCATCGTGCCTGCCAATTCGCGCCACTTGTAACTGCGGTGGCGTACACGCTCGTAGGTTTTTGGTTTGCTCTGGTGTTAAAAAGTCATCCCATATGTACCAACCTTGATCGGCAATTGCGTCCATCAATTTATCTAACGACATTTTCACACTACATATAACAAAAGTGCTGTGGTTATATCGATAGCAAGCCATAACAACAAATCGGTGTTTCGATGCTTAAGACAAGGCGAATTTGTGGAGGTGGAGAAGCTGGCAAGAAAAGACTAGAAACAAACACCGTGGTTGTTGAACAACCTATCGTTGAATACACTCCTACATAACAAAGGGGCACTGACTCGTGCCCCTTTAAATTTAATCAATAAAGATAATTAATCCAGTCTTAACGTTACACCACTGTAGTTACTATAGCCTTTGAGCATCACATGGTAGGTGGTTCCTGGTGTTGCAGAAATTGTGCACTGTTCATTGTTACCCGATTTGTAAGGGCGACAATCCCACGAAGACGTGGTTGGTTTGCTGCCGGCTTTGACATACAAATCAGCATCACCTGAGCCCAAACTGATCGAAACTTTAGCGCTGGTTGAGCTTGCGACCGTAAAGGTATAGAAGGCTTCGGAGCTTCGCGTACCTTGTAACCCTATTACTGGTTTGCCTTTTTCTAGCACATTCCCCGTTGGAGGCACTACGCCACAGCTAGCATTTACGCCCACTTGGTTAAAGGCATCAACCACATCCGCTTTGTTATAACCTAAGTCTTGTGCCGCTTTTGCGACGCCACATCCACCTTGGTCAAAGGTACTGTTTGCTGTCCAATATAACTGGTTAGCGACGGTGAACACTTCAAAACCTTTACGAACCGACCAATTGGCTTTGTTGGCTAGCAAATAATACGCGCGATTAAACACACCACTTGAATAGTGAACATTTAATCCATTGTAGTATTGAGAAGCGTGATCGATAGAACGGCCATCTTTTGACGGTTGATCAAAATAACGTAAGCCACCGGAAGATTTGAAAATGTCGCTCCCGACCACCCAGTCAACGCTGCCTTTCATATAAAATTCAGCTGCTTCCCCAGCAATATCAGAGAACGCTTCATTGATACCACCAGACATATTTTGGTAAACAAGCCCTGAGTTCTGCTCGGTAAAGCCGTGGCTCACTTCATGCGCGCTGACGTTGATATCCACTAATGGATAAAATGTATTTTGGCCATCACCAAAGGTCATGGACGATCCGTTCCAGAAGGCGTTTTCATAGTTGCTATCATAATGCACACGCATAGTTAGCTGGAAGGTTAATGGAGTGGTGTTCATCCAGTCTTTGTACATATCGAACACCACTTTACCAAAGTAGTGTGCATCATTAAGCGGTGAATAAGCGCCATTAATCGCTTTGTAATCGTTGTAATTACTCGCGTCGGTACATGAATAGCTGAACGTTGAACCACCCGATGTCGCATGCTTCATATCCACGGTTTTTACAGCGCTATTCACCATGCTACAGGTGTTGCCTACTTTATTTATCACTAACCCTGGGAAATCTGTTCCGTACTGATAAAAACCTGTCTTCTGATTTCCACCAGGTCCAGTACCCGTCGCCTCTGCATGGTTTAACCCTTCCCAAGTTTGTAATACGTCACCAGAGTTCGCATCAATAAAGAAAAATGGCCGTGCAGGCTCATTGGTTGCAACAAAGAAGTCGACTAAATAAACCATTTGAGCTATTTGGTTTTCGTCCAAACGCACCATCAATTGAGCACGCTCGTTTTCTGTAACAAGATCCGCACTCGTTAGTGATGGGTTTTGTTGTTGGTAATGCGTAAGTGCAATACTAACCGCCTGCTTTTGTTCAACTTGTGGTGAAGTGCTTACCACATCAGAATCAATTTGCTGCGCCATCATGCCGTAAACTTGGCCGATACCTTTCTCAGTTTGCGTTGCTACGACTGACGTATTAAAGACCGGTAAACCATGATACATCTGCTGGTAACGAACTTTGACTTTACCATTAGGTAGAGTGACGCTTTTTACCACCTGAAAGCCATTTTGTGTTGGCACAATACTGCGAGCCTGCATGGATAAAGTTTGTTCTAGTAGACTTGGATCATCAACCTGCACCATTTTCGCGGCTGATACTGGTAGTGCTGCGCTGATAGAGGCTGCGAGGAATAGCCACTTCATTTGACGTTGTACTTTTTTCATTTCTCAATCCTAGAGAGTTATTATTAGCATCCGCTGACGACTTACATCCAATCAACCACCAGCGACGTGACTGCGAATGATTCGCTCATTGAAAATGGATCAAGAAAACCAACTTCGCCAGTAGCACGGAAAAATAGTGCAAAACGAGCGTCAAATAAAATGGTCACAAAAAAGACAATAGCCAAAATAACTCGAAGATTTATTACAATAATTAACTTATATATTAACGAGATAAACATAAATGATAATTATGTGTACATTTAATAGTGCACATAACTATCAATATAATTTTTGCTTGAAATTGAAAAAGGCAGCGCTCGCTGCCTTCTATTAATCACCTTGCTACCACTAAAACTTATAACCAGCGCCTATCATAAATACCCAAGGATCAATGGTCACATCGGTTTTTTGCTCAATGCCGCCAAACTTATAAGTCGCTTCAGTTTCAATATCGGCATACCAAACTGACGCATTCAAAAACCACTGTTCGTTGAGCATATAATCAAAACCAGCATTGGCCGCTAAACCCCAAGAATCTTTGAGTTTGAGATCCGTTAAATCGGTATTTTTTCCATTAAAACCTTCATCGAAGAACATGGTGTAGTTAATGCCCGCTCCAACATAAGGACGGAATTTCGATGACGCTTCACCAAAGTAGTATTGCAACATAAAAGTCGGCGGTAGATGTTTTGTTTCAGCAATGTCACCTAAGTTCAAAAGATTGGTTGAAATAGTATGGCTAAAAGGTGTAGCCGCTAACACTTCAAAGCTAATATTGTTGGTGATCATATAGCCTATTGTTAAGCCAAGCTGAACGTTTGAGTCCACAGCAAGCTCTTCATTTGAGCCTAAAATACCATCGCTGCTATCATTGGGCACCACAGCGGCAAGACCGGCACGCACAATAAAGTCACCTTCTTTGTGGGCAAAAACATTCGTAGAAACAAGAGCAGAAAGCACGGCAAGGCCGCAAAGTGTTTTTTTCATTGTGATTTCCTTTTTGTAGGGCGGGGTAATAGTTTTTATTTGCGCGCACAGTAGCACATAAAAACCACACTTTTTTGATGGAAATCAATTTGTAAAATTTATCGCCGATCAGCTTACAACTCTGCAACCTTGATCACTTTTCTAGGCATAAAAACACACAGTCATGTAATGCGTTTTTTATGTGCATCACACCTAGCCTAACGTTGAAATGGCTTTGTTATTTATGGTTAAAAACTGACAATATTGGTAAGAAATAGTAATAGCGTTTTATTGTCAGAAAATATCATCATAATTTATCACGCACCTAACAGAGCTTGACGGACTCCTCACACCACAATTGTTAATATGAACTCCTCAGATTAACCCTTTCTGCTTTTCTAAAAACAAAGGACAACTCAATGAAACGATTTCTTTTACCTCTATTTGGTTTACTCGCGTTAGCGGGGTGTGATCAACAAACGCAAACAGAAAGTACTAAGGCTCTAGAGCCCACCGCCATGGTGACGGAAACAGATGCCGTACCGTCACCCATCTGTGCAAGCGAGTTGATGCCGGGAGGTTGGCAAGCGACAGAAATTACCGACGAAGCTAAAGAAGCGTTGAAGAGCGCTTTAGCACAAATGGAGAGCAATGCACAATTAAAAGACATTATCGATGTCCGTTCACAAGTGGTTAACGGGGTGAATTATGCCATTGAGTTTGAAATGGATGATGGCAGCATTTGGAATGCGATAATCTATCGCAGTTTAGAAGGTGATTACTCGTTAACCCAACCAGCAAAACAAGGCAAATTGTGTGAATAACCTCATCTCATAAGCCATGATTAAACCAGAGTTAGAGAGTAAAAAGAGGCCATGGCCTCTTTTTACTACTCGATACTATAGCTATTTAATACTATCGCCATACACCCCATTCACCCGTAGTTCCGGGCTCTTCATTTTTTGTCCACCACTGTGCGGTCCAAGTTTGCTGCTTGTGCATAACGACATCACCGGACGTATAAATTTTAGTCGCATTCCAAGCGTTATCGGGAACAGGTGGCTGTGGCGTTTCCTCTTTTAGCAAAGAAAGCTGATAACTGTAAGTCGCGTTTGGAGCAAACACACGGTTAGCATACACATTCTGGCTATCGTACATATAGTGATTCATTTCTTGGTGCCAAATACCAATAAACCACTCCCCTTTTTTCACTTGGTTAAACTGACCTGCCATTTCCGCTGGCCACGTTGCTGTATTATTGGCTGAAATCGCTAAGCTGATATCGGTCGTTTCATTGCCATTGGCATCGAAGGTACGCAAACGAACCGTATCGCCAGATTCAACAGGACCAAAACCTTGTGAAAGATAACCACCAAGATCGCTGAGATTCTGCGCAGGTTCTGATGGGTCTGTCGGATCCGTTGGATTCGATCCACCACCGCTAAAACTAATATCACTGCAGTTATAAAAACCTTCGCCCGCGGCATCAATACGTTGCCAGCGGGTATAAAGCACTGCATCACCACTTCTATCGGCAGGCAGGGTAATCTTTATGCGATATTTTTTATCCGTCCCCACGGTGATATTACCTTTGGTATCAATAAGATCCAGATCATCCCAAGTTAATGGGGCCTCACCGGTATAAGTCGGTTTAGAGAGATAAAACTCCCAATAAGAGGGGTTATGTGGCGCGGTAGCATTAAAGACTAATTCGATTTGTTGATTAGCGTCTAAATTCACGGCCGTTTTTTGCCAATGAGGTGAAGCAACATCTAACCCTGCTTTCGCGTTGCTACCTGCGGAGCACAACAAGCCGTCGCGAACAACAGCTTGAACATGAGCCATGTCACGATAATTTGCCACATTGGCCGCCACTTCATTGCGTTGTACAAAAGGATAAGCTCCAGACTGATCAAAAGCCGCTTGGCATGCTGCATTAGGGATCGTATTACTCCAGAAACCACCATCTAGGTAACAGGTATTTTGCCGCGCGCTCGGAAATTCAACCCAACCATGAGCTTGTACATGAGCAGAAAGCAATCCGCTCAATGAAAGCAAACCCAACACACTGACTTTATTAAAATTATTCATCATTCTTCCTTTTTGTATTATTAGCATCAATGCCACAGAACGACACTCTGTAACACATGAATTGCCAATCAAAGCTAGCAAGAATTATCAATAGACAGTGTCAAATCTGGGTAGGAATACTGGACTATTTGCTTATTTTGCCACTCTCTTTCCAATCAAAAAGGATATGAATCATTGAACTCACAGTGAGTTTCGAGTGACTTCATGGTTTAACAATTTTTGCCAACTTTCCTTATCTGCGATTTAATTGACGACAAAACAACCAAAAACAACCATCTTGCGAACAAAAGTGAAAACGATTACATCTCAATTTAATGGCACTAACCATGAAAAAATGAAAACTAATCATTTGTTTTTATGCACAAATTAATTCCCTTGTAACATTTGTCACAGAAATACATTCAGTTGCACACGACAATGCCGTTCTCTTTCGAATGAAACATTTTTTATCGTTCGAGCTTTAGAACCATCGCACTACATTAATGAGGTCAACTATGTTTGGTATCTTTAAACCCCAAGCGCATATCGAGAGGCTCGCAACTGAGCGGCTCGATAGCACTTATAGCCGCTTGCGCTGGCAGTTATTCATCAGTATTTTCTTCGGCTACGCAGGCTACTACCTTGTTCGTAAGAACTTTAGTTTGGCGATGCCTTATTTGATTGACCAAGGTTTTAGCCGCGGTGATCTCGGGGTAGCTCTTGCCGCCGTATCGATTGCTTATGGCTTATCTAAATTCTTAATGGGGAGTGTTTCTGACCGCTCTAACCCACGCTACTTCTTAAGTGCAGGCCTTTTAATGTCTGCGTTAGTGATGTTCTGTTTCGGTTTTATGCCGTGGGCAACAGGCAGCATTACTGCGATGTTTATTTTGCTGTTCTTAAACGGTTGGTTCCAAGGTATGGGCTGGCCTGCGTGTGGCCGTACCATGGTTCACTGGTGGTCACGTAAAGAACGTGGGGAAATTGTTTCTGTATGGAACGTAGCCCACAACGTCGGCGGTGGCTTAATTGGTCCCCTTTTCTTGTTTGGTCTTTGGGCATTTAACGATGATTGGCGCGCCGCATTTTACGTTCCTGCCTTTTTTGCGACCTTAGTTGCCATTTTCATTTGGATGACACTGCGCGATACGCCGCAATCTTGTGGTTTACCACCGATTGAAGAGTATAAAGATGACTACCCAGACGACTACGATAAATCTCATGAGAATGAGATGACCGCGAAGGAAATCTTCTTTAAGTACGTTTTCTCTAACAAATTGTTGTGGTCTATCGCTATTGCCAACGCTTTTGTGTATCTCATTCGTTATGGCGTATTGGACTGGGCTCCTGTTTATTTGAAAGAAGCCAAAGAGTTCACCGTTGATAAATCTTCTTGGGCGTACTTCTTGTATGAGTGGGCAGGTATTCCGGGAACGCTATTGTGTGGTTGGATATCCGACAAAGTATTCAAAGGCCGTCGTGCACCTGCGGGCATCTTATTCATGGTTCTCGTTACTTTTGCGGTACTCATTTACTGGTTTAACCCTGCTGGTAACCCAGGTATCGACATGGCGGCTCTTGTTGCGATTGGTTTCTTAATTTATGGCCCAGTAATGTTGATTGGTTTATACGCACTGGAACTGGCTCCGAAAAAAGCAGCAGGTACCGCAGCCGGTTTAACAGGTTTGTTTGGTTATCTCGGCGGCGCAGTAGCGGCAAATGCGGTATTGGGTTACACCGTTGACCACTTTGGTTGGGATGGCGGCTTTATGATCCTAGTCGCTTCGTGCGGTATTTCTATCCTTTGTCTGCTGTATGCCTACATTGGCGAGCGTGCTCACCATAAAGAAAAAGACAGACTTGCGGAAGAAAAAGCGTCAACGCCATCATAAATCTGACACCTAAATGTGTTGAATTTGCGTTACGCACTGTTCACTTTGAATCAAAACTCTCCCCCTGCAACGTCAGGGGGAATTTTTAAGGATAACAATATGAAACTGACACTACTCGCACTTTCCATGGCTACTTTAGCCAGCTCGGCGTGGGTTCAAGCAGAACCATTGGTGATAGCGCATCGCGGCGCTTCCGGTTATCTGCCTGAACATACCCTTGAAGCCAAAGCGCTTGCTTACGGCATGAAGCCTGATTTTATTGAACAAGATGTCGTGATGACCAAGGATGACCAATTGGTGGTTCTGCACGATCACTACCTTGACCGCGTCACTGATGTTGCCGAGCGTTTCCCTGACCGTGCACGTGGTGATGGCCGCTATTACGCCATCGATTTTACGCTGGCAGAGATCAAAAGCCTTCGCGTAACTGAAGGTTTTAATATCGATGACAAAGGCAATAAAACCGCTGGTTTCCCCAACCGTTTCCCTCTTTGGAAATCAGACTTCACCGTCCCAACCTTAGCGGAAGAGATCGAGCTGATCCAAGGGCTGAACAAAACGCTCGGTTACGATATTGGTATTTATCCAGAAATCAAAGCGCCTTGGTTCCACCGCCATGAAGGTAAAGACATCAGTAAAGCGGTACTGAAAATGCTGAAGGAATATGGTTACGACAGTCAAGAGTCAAACGTTTACTTGCAATGTTTTGATCCTATCGAGCTAAAACGCATTAATGATGAACTGCTTCCAGCAATGAACATGGACCTCAAACTGGTTCAATTGATGGCCTACACCGATTGGAATGAGACCATGATCTATGATGGCGACCAAGCACAGCCATACAGCTATGATTGGATGTTCGAAGCAAACGGCATGAAGCAAGTCGCCACCTACGCCGATGGAATTGGCCCGTGGAAACCTATGTTGGTTGACGATGCTTCAACCAAAGAAAACATCATCATCAAGCCATTGATGAAAGCCGCTAAAACCGCCGGATTAGTCGTTCATCCTTATACCTTCCGAGCAGAACCCGATCGCATTGCACCTTATGCCGACAGCTTTGATGGGATGCTCGATGTGTTCTACAACACTGTAAAAGTGGATGGTTTATTTACGGACTATCCCGATAAAGCAGTGGAGTTTTTGCATTCAACTCGCTAAGTAAGCGTGATTAACCTTACCACTTTGGCACGCTTCATCCCCAGTATCATCATGCTGGGGATGTTATTTTTGGTGACTTAATGCCTTCACCACCTTAAGCACATGCTTATTTAAGTTACTGGCTTCCCAAAGCACCGCAATTTGGCTGTTAAAAGGCATCTCCTCGATGGGAGTGATCACGGCAGAATCATCGATATGTTCAGCCAGTGATTGGGGTACAACAGCTACGCCAAATCCCGCTTGAGCCATTGCAACCATAGACCTCAACTGTGGAGCCGAAAAACGTTGATCGACACGGATGCCCACATCGTCAAACAGCGCTTTCATACCATCATGCAATGCTGGCCCCGTTTCACGAGGAAACAACAAAACGTGCTCATTTTTTAACTGAGCTAAAGTAAGGCGATCTTTTTCAGCCAAGGGATGCCCTAAAGGGATCACCGCGACAAAAGGCTCTTCAAATAAAACCACCCGCTTTAAAGACTCACTGGCATAACAAGGTAAACGCACCAATGCTATATCCAACTGCTTAGCTTTCAACTGCTCAACCAACTCTGGCATCGCTTGCTCAACCGCGGTGAGATTCACGTTTGAAAAACTGTCCCTTATCTCCCGCACTCGGGATAATATTTGGGTATTCATCGCAACCGAAGTCGCAAAGCCCATCCGCACTTCATTTTTTTCTCCACGCGCCAGCTGTTTTACTTTCGCCTTCGCTCGATCCACATCATTTAAGATGGTGACCGCATCAACATAAAACATTTGCCCAGCCTCGGTCAGCTCTACCCCACGTGGTAAACGCTTGAATAACAGCGTATCGAGCTCATGCTCCAATTTCTTTATCTGCTGGCTCAACGGTGGTTGAGCAATACCTAACACTTCAGCCGCTCGTGTAAAATGGCGAGTTTGTGCCACCGCCACAAAATACTTGAGATAGCGAAACTCCATATCTTTTCCATATAGAAATAAATCTTATTTATATTGGATTTAGCCACGTGGAGAAGTCAATCTAAATATACACTTTATTGCATAAATGGTTATTCTCATGCGTGGATTCTACACTCCGCTTTGTGCTTGTTCTCTCGATGTAGCAAAAGAGTTTGCTGAATATCATCATGTAACGGGGGATGGAGAGATTTACCAAACTTCGTTGATGAGTGCGTTGATTGCCGGCGTTTATGAAGGCGCAACAACGGTTGAACAACTGCTGCAACATGGCGATTTTGGCTTGGGCACATTCAATCAATTAGACGGTGAACTGATCGCGTTTGATAAAGAGGTTTTCCAATTAAAAGCCGATGGTTCGGCTAACCCCGCACACTTAGCGCAGCAAACCCCCTTCGCCGTCATGACTTTTTTCACTCCTGATGTCGAAGTTCCTATCACCTCTAAAATGTCTCGTGCTGACGTTCATCATCTGATTGATGAGCTAGTACCCAGTGACAATATTTTCTGCGCAGTACGCATTGACGGTTTATATCAGTTTGTCAGAACGCGTACCGTGCCGCGTCAAACTCGCCCATTTCGCCCAATGTTGGATGTTGTAAAAGAGCAGCCCACATTTAATTTCACCTTCAAACAAGGCGTTATCGCCGGTTTTAGAAGCCCGCAGTACACCACAGGTATTAACGTTCCGGGGTATCACGAACATTTCATTACCGAAGATAGAAAAGGCGGCGGCCACATACAGGACTACTCTATTTCGTCAGGCTTTTTGCAAATTGGCAAAGTATCGCGCTTGGTGATTGATACCCCGACTTCGCTAGATTTCCTTAAAGCCAACCTAGCACCCAATGACATCCGAACCGCGATTGAAAAAGCGGAAAAATAGCGCTGAACAGGAGAAAAAGAATTGAATTGAAAAAAGCCGCCAGATAGCACCACCACTTCGCCAAGAAGTGTCAACGTCAGTCAACAATAAGGGTATAAAAATGAATACAAAACCTACCACTAGAAATGGCGCTCAATTAATCGCTCAACAGCTGGAATCTTTGGGTGTCCGCTATATTTTTGGCATTCCGGGGGCCAAAATTGATCGGTTATTTGACGCCATTGAAGACACCAATATTCAAATGATCCCAGTGCGTCACGAAGCCAATGCGGCCTTTATGGCCGGTGTCATCGGCCGTTTAACCGGCAAAGCCGGAGTCACCATGGTGACCTCAGGCCCGGGCTGTGGCAACTTGGTTTCAGGGGTTGCCACAGCCAATTCAGAAGGTGACCCACTGGTCGCTATCGGCGGCGCGGTCAAACGAGCAGATCAACAAAAGCAAACGCACCAGAGTATGGATACCGTCAGTATTTTCCGCTCTATCACAAAATCCAGTGCAGAAATTCAACATGTTGATGCCGCCAGCGAAGTGATGGCCAATGCCTTTCGCACAGCAGAATCAGGCCGGCCGGGGGCGTGTTTCGTTAGCATTCCCCAAGATGTGTTATCCGACCACACTCTCACCGATATTATTGTTCCATCACGTAATGTTCATTCAAGCCAAGCCAGCCCAGAAGCGATCGAAGAAGCCATTACCCGAATCGAGCGGTCACAGCGCTGCGTCGTTTTACTCGGCTTACACGCCAGTCGCGCTGAAAATGCTCAAGCCATCAGCCGTTTTTTGCGCACCACTCAACTGCCTGTAGTCGGAACATATCAAGCCGCTGGGGCAGTTGATATTAACTATTATCACCATTTCGCTGGCCGCGTAGGTTTATTTAACAATCAGCCCGGAGATGTATTGCTGCAAGATGCTGACCTGATTATCACTATTGGTTTTAACCCCATCGAGTACGACCCAGAGCTTTGGAACGCAAAACAGTCCCCAATCATCCACTTAGACATTGAACCAGCAGAGTATCAGCTCAACTACCAACCTTGTGTGGAAATTGTCGGCAATATCGTTCAATCACTGGATGATATGATCGATTGTGTCACCAATTTCGCACGCCTCTCTCCCAAAGCCTTATCGATTTTAGAGGAAGTGGCACAACAGCGGCAGATAATAAAATCCTACCCTACTCGTCAATCTCAGCATGGGTTTCATCCATTAACCTTAATCAAAGCGATGCAATCCATTATTACCCCAGACACCACCTTGTGTCTGGATATGGGCAGCTTCCATATCTGGATTGCGCGCTATTTAAGCTGTTTTCGCGCCCGTCAAATGCTGATCTCAAATGGTCAGCAAACCATGGGCGTTGCCCTACCTTGGGCTATTGGCGCTAATCTGCTCAAACCCAGTACCAAAGTGGTCTCTGTTTCTGGTGATGGCGGCTTCATGCAATCAAGCATGGAATTAGAAACGGCCGTCCGCCTAAAATGCAACATTGTACATATCATCTGGGTCGATAACGCCTACAACATGGTCGAGATACAAGAGATGACAAAATATCAACGCCCTTCTGGTGTCAGATTTGGCCCGATAGACTTTAAAGCTTATGCCGAATCATTTGGCGCGCAAGGCTTTGCCGTGACCGAACGTCATCAGCTGATGCCTATGCTGCATCAAGCCATGGAAACTCAAGGACCTGCTGTCATTGCGATCCCCGTTGATTACAGTGACAACTACAAGTTGATGCTACCCAGAACACAAGACAATCGAGACCCTATTTTTGAGCATGTAGAAGGAGAAACAATATGAATGGTTTAACCCATAAAGTCGCTTTAGTCACGGGTGCCGCCAACGGCATCGGCTTTGCGATAGCACAGCGTTTATATGATGAAGGGGCCAATGTAGTACTGGCCGACTGGAATGAAGAGCAGCTCGCCACCGCCATCGAAGCTTTTGACTCAACACGCGTCGCGGCGCAAGTGATTGACGTCTCCGATCCTAAAAAAGTAAAAGCTATGATCGATAACGCCGTATCACGCTTCGGTAAGCTCGACATTTTAGTCAACAATGCGGGCATCCACATCCCCGGCTCCGTCTTAGAAAGCAGCGTTGAAGATTGGAAGAAAATATCAGCGGTGAATATTGATGGCGTCGTGTATTGCTCTAAATTTGCCTTACCTGAACTGCTAAAAACGCAGGGGACCATAGTCAACACCGCTTCAGTCTCTGGCTTAGGTGGTGACTGGGGTGCCGCATTTTACTGCGCCAGCAAAGGCGCGGTAGTCAACCTCACTCGCGCCATGGCGTTAGACCACGGTGCCGCTGGCGTGCGAATTAACGCCGTGTGCCCAAGCTTAGTTAAAACCAATATGACCAATGGTTGGTCGCAAGAGATTAGAGATAAATTTAACGAGCGCATAGCACTAGGACGCGCCGCAGAACCGAGCGAAATTGCCGCCGCAGTGGCCTTTTTAGCCAGCGACGATGCATCGTTTATTAATGGTGTCAATTTACCCGTCGATGGTGGCGCTACCGCTTCCGACGGCCAACCTAAAATCGTTTAACCACGAAAACTCAGCCAGTACCCAAACTATTTTCCGTGCTGGCTGACATTTTAAAACCGCATAATTCAAAACAAGCCCCATAAACCTTTCAGCCCTAAAATGCCTCCTTTTCCACAATTAGTACAACTCCTACAAACACGAAACTAATTGGGGAGGGTTAGGGTGGAGTGTTTCTTGGTTGCTGGCAGCACCCCCTCCTAACCTCCCCCTTAAAGGGGGAGGAACAGAACGGTATCAGCTTCCACTCTAAGGCATATAATTGGACAAAAGAAGCCAGCGCGATCCCTAAATTAGCAATTAACAAACAACTAAAGTATGGAAAGTCACTTAACTTGATGTCCAGTATTGATGGTACAGATCAAGGGCTCCATGAGGAGCCATGCTTAGTTTCATCCAAGCTAATCGTGAAGTCTCTCACCTAAGTAATAAAGTCCACAGAAAGTGGTTACGACCAGTTGCCAGAATATGACTAGAAAAATCGTCGCATAAATGGCCAAGGAAAGATTCGATTCAAAAAACACGGAAAGTTTGTTCAAAATAACTAAAACAAAACTCTCTGCGGTTAAAAATGCAAACATATGTGTAAGGTATGTTCTACGTTTTAATGACTGTTCCTTAACTTTTTTCTGATAATTTTCATCAAGGTAAGGTGTGAGTATATAAGGAGTCTTAGGGCCTGCACTTACCATATCCGAAGACAGCATCGGGTTTTGAAATGCTGCAATTGCTGCCAACGCTGCAATATAAAAGCCGGGCAGGTTTGCGGTAAAAGATGTAATTGGGTCGAGTAAGACTGTATTAACTATCTTTAGTTCAGTACTCGATAAATATGCTAAAGCCAAAGTCAATAACGTAAACACGATTGGTATGTGCCAATCATATCGATTTTTCCCTTCCATACCTTTAATTCTTAGGTAAACAAAAGGTCTAGTCAGTTGTTCTAAGAACATTATTTTAACCTCCTAGTGATACCAACTTATCAATAATATCACTTTGTAAGTCATCATAAGAGTCTTTTAGACTAGAGCGGAAGCCTTCCAAAAGTGATTTTTTAGTGAGCGCGCTTTCAAACCCACTGATAGCTACGTCATTAAGGTCCATAACTGCTGTGCGTGGACCCGTTTCTGTAGGGTAATTAAATTTGATTTGATCGAAATTTCGCCCCAAATCAGTCTTGGCAATTTTCCTAATCCAAGCCAAATTGTCTGAAGACGCAGGGGAAGACTCAATTTCCATAATGTACTTTTTAGGGATAATGACCTCTCCTCTATCTACATTATTAAACAATTGAGTTTGATAGCTAATAAGGTGAATCTTAGAAAGTGTACTGTCTTTTACTTTGTTCAACAGCTCTTCGTCACTGGTTAATGTCATATTAAAACGAGTTTTAAACTTATTCTTGTCAGCACCTGTTGTTGAATCTGTGGCAACACGCCCATTCTTATCGACAGTATACATATCAAGGTTACTGTTCGAGACTTGAAGTAGTAGAGCATTGAAGAACGACTCAATTTTACCGATAGTCAGCTTTGGAACAACATCGTAGTAAAATGGTAAATATCCTGCTCGTGTACGATTGAAATCAATTACTAAATGACATGAAGTTTCGTAACCTTGATTTTTGTTTTTTGGCTTAACTTCGTTACGACTTCTATCACTAGTGTCTCTAATTACAGTCGTCGCGTTGTTTTTATGTACTACATTTATAAGGAAATGTGCATGTGTGTCAGTAAAGTCAAAATCGGCCAGTGACACAATTAGTTTCCCACCCTCATAACCTTTTGAATATCCAATCTCCTCTTTAAACAACGGACTTAACTGAAGTAAATCGTAATTGGTAATACTGTTCTCTAAAGACATGTTACGCTTTTTCGCTCTATGTCGTACCTCAGTATTGATACCTCCATGATGGGCGATGCGCTTTGCCACGTCTAAACTAGCCATTTATCTAACCTTATAAAAAATAGTGATATAACTGTGTTAGATGATAATTCAATGATTGCACTACAGCGAGTTTTATATGTAGGAAAAAGCTTATTAACAAGTTGTGAATGAGTATTTACTCTGGCTGATAAAGGGACAAAAGTGTTTCAGTAAACCATACCAATCATAATAAATGGCACACTCCCAACGATCACGAAACTAATTCCCTCCCCTTCAAGTGGAGGGTTAGGGCGGGGTGAACCTCCCCCTAAAAAGGGAGGAACAGAACGGTATACAGACCGAAGGCATGCTTTACATAAGTCACACTCAAAAATAGTGTGAAATAGTCAAATAGCGGGCGCGGATGTGCTCTATCAGCAAGCGGACTTTATTCGGGGGTTGGCGAGTAAAGGGATACACGGCATATATACCCAATTTTTTGCCCACTTGTTCCGGGAAAATATCCACTAGCTGGCCGTTACGAAAATCATGATAAACCAAACAGCGCGGTACATAAGCAATGCCGTGGCCGCCTAAAGCTGCTTTTCTCAGTGCCGTGGCATTATCCGTAGAAAAGCAGCCCGAGACTGTGACAATGTAGTTTCCTTTGCGACCTTTAAATTCCCACTCGCTCGCGCCTGTGGTTTGGTAGGCATATTGAAAGCAGTTGTGGTTGACTAAATCTTCCGGTTTTAACGGTTTTCCATTTTTCGCAATATAAGAGGGAGAAGCGCACACAACCCACTGTGAGTCTAAAATATGCCGCGCAATTAGGCTTGAATCTTCCAAGTAACCAGTGCGGATCACTAGGTCAAAACCTCCTTCTACTAAATCAACAAAACGGTTATCAAGCGACATGTCCACCGTTAAGCCGGGGTGTAAATTGCAAAATTCCGCAACCGCGTCGGCCAATATTAGATCGCCTGATATAGTGGGTACCGACATTTTGATGTGGCCGCTGACATTTTCACCAAACCCAGCCACCGCATCGACGGCTTCTTGAGTGGCAAGCTTCACATTTTTCGCACCCTGTAACAGTGCCTTGCCCGCTTCAGTCAGGGTTAATTTACGCGTAGTTCGATATAATAGCTGCACGCCTAACTCTTCTTCTAAACGCGCCATTCTTTTACTAACTACTGAATTTGTAAGGCTATTCTGTTCTGCTACTTTACTAAAACTTCCCAGTTCCATCACTTGTGAAAACAATATTAGGTCGTCTGCTCGCATCTTATTATGTCAATTTTGGAATTAATTATTTTCATTATTTCCCTATATCCATAAAAAATAAAGGAGTAAATTCACCCCGAATTAACAAAAACATCACAAATATAATAATTTAGCTACCCGACGTGGCCGAAAGGTCTGTAGCCCCTACAGGATGTCTGCTCCTCAACTATCCTACTATTTAGAGCTAGTACGAAGAGCACACTTTACGAGGAAGTATCCAATGAACGAAACCTTACTGGCACTAGTGGCCTTCTCCCCCATTGTGGTGGCAGCGATTCTTTTAGTCGGGCTCAACTGGCCTGCGAAAAAGGCGATGCCCGTGGCCTTTGCATTAACTGTGGCCATCGCCCTCACCTTTTGGGATATATCGGCAAACCGCGTGCTCGCTTCTGTTTTGCAAGGGTTCGGTATCACGATTTCCGTGCTCTGGATTGTGTTTGGCGCAATCTTCCTACTCAACACCTTAAAACACACTGGTGCTATCACCACCATTCGTAACGGTTTTACGGATGTTTCGGCTGATCGCCGTGTGCAAGCCATTATCATTGCGTGGTGTTTTGGCTCTTTTATTGAAGGCGCTTCTGGTTTTGGTACACCGGCGGCTATCGCGGCTCCGTTGCTGGTTGCGATTGGCTTTCCCGCTTTGGCTGCCGTATTGATGGGGATGATGATCCAATCCACTCCTGTCTCTTTCGGCGCAGTGGGTACGCCCATTATTGTTGGGGTGAACAAGGGGTTAGATACGCACAACATCACCGAAACGCTGATCAGCAACGGTTCAAGTTGGGATGTGTATTTACAGCAAATCACCGCCAGTGTCGCCATCACCCATGCGATAGTCGGTACATTGATGCCAGTATTAATGGCGATGATGTTGACGCGCTTTTTCGGTAAAAACAAAAGCTGGACCGAAGGGTTAGATATTTTGCCTTTTGCGATTTTCTCTGGCTTGGCTTTTACTGTGCCTTACGCGCTAACGGGCGTCTTTCTTGGCCCAGAATTTCCCTCATTAATCGGTGGCTTGATCAGCTTGGCACTGGTTGTCACGGCCGCGAAAAAAGGCTTTTTAGTACCCAAATCACAATGGGATTTTCCAAAAGAGAAATCGTGGCCCGCAGAGTGGTTAGGCTCATTAAAAATTGATATTGAAGAGATCAAGGCTAAACCGATGGGCCTTGCATTGGCTTGGACTCCCTATGTTCTGCTCGCGGTTATCCTTGTGGCAAGCCGTGTGAGCAGCGAATTTAAGTCACTGCTGGCTGGAGTGAGCCTATCCTTTAACAACATTCTGGCTGAAACAGGCATCAGCACGGCCATTCAACCGCTTTATCTTCCCGGTGGCATCTTGGTTTTTGTCGCGTTACTGGCAGTAATATTGCAGTCACGCAGTGCGACACCGCTCATCAAAGCATTCGGTGAATCAAGCAAAACGCTGATCGGCGCGGGCTTTGTGTTGGTATTCACTATCCCTATGGTGCGTATTTTTATTAACTCTGGCGTCAATGGCGCAGAGCTTGCGAGCATGCCTGTCACTACCGCCAATTTTGCGGCGGGTTTAGTCGGTGATGCCTTCCCTGCATTAAGTGCCACCGTTGGCGCACTTGGGGCGTTCATCGCAGGCTCAAATACGGTGTCGAACATGATGTTCAGTCAATTCCAGTTTGAAGTGGCGCAAACACTTTCTATTTCCAGTGTGATGATCATTGCGCTACAAGCTGTTGGCGCAGCGGCGGGCAATATGATTGCGATTCACAACGTCGTCGCGGCATCAGCAACGGTCGGTTTATTGGGCCGTGAAGGAGCCACGCTGCGCAAAACCATTATTCCGACTTTCTACTACCTTGTGATGACTGGCCTTATCGGTTTAGTGGTGATTTACGGCTTTAATATGACCGACGTACTAATGACCCAGCAACCCTAAGTTTGGTGATGTGATTTGGTATCAACTTGGTTTTTATAACCATTAATCTTGTGTAATAAATGCAGAGCTCGCTAGGCGGCGGCTCTGTACAAATTAGGATTCAATCTATGATTATTTCAGCCTCCACCGACTATCGCGCTGCCGCGAAAGCGAAATTGCCTCCTTTTCTGTTTCATTATATTGATGGTGGCTCATACGGTGAGCACACGCTCACACGCAATACCGCGGATTTAGCTGACATCGCACTGCGCCAACGCGTGCTTAATGACATGTCAGAGCTCAGTTTAGAAACACAACTGTTTGGCGAACAGCTTGCAATGCCGATTGCCCTTGCCCCTGTTGGTTTAACTGGTATGTACGCACGGCGCGGCGAAGTGCAAGCGGCGCGCGCGGCTGAAAATAAAGGCATTCCTTTTACACTGTCCACCGTATCGGTTTGCCCGATCGAAGAAGTATCAGCGGCGCTGGCTCGGCCGATTTGGTTTCAACTCTACGTGCTTAAAGATCGCGGTTTTATGAAAAACGTGTTGGAGCGCGCCAAAGCCGCGGGGGTAAAAAACCTCGTGTTTACCGTGGATATGCCCGTTCCCGGCGCGCGTTACCGCGATATGCATTCTGGCATGAGCGGCCCTAATGCGGCGATGCGCCGAGTGTTTCAAGCGATGAAACACCCAAGCTGGGCGTGGGATGTTGGCTTGCTCGGCAAGCCACACGATTTAGGCAATATTTCTGCCTACCGTGGCACGCCGACTAAATTGGAAGACTACATTGGTTGGCTTGGTGAGAATTTTGATCCTTCCATTTCATGGAAAGATTTAGAGTGGATCCGCGACTTTTGGGACGGCCCGATGATCATTAAAGGTATTCTAGATACAGAAGATGCCAAAGATGCGGTGCGATTTGGCGCTGATGGCATTATCGTATCCAACCACGGTGGTCGCCAGCTTGATGGGGTATTGTCAACCGCCAAAGCCTTACCTGCGATTGCTGATGCGGTGAAGGGCGACCTGAAAATTCTGGTCGATTCGGGGATTCGCACTGGGCTTGATGTGGTACGCATGCTGGCACTGGGCGCGGACTGTACGCTGCTGGGTCGCTCGTTTGTTTATGCATTGGCGGCGCAAGGTCAAAGCGGCGTTGAGAACTTGCTCGACTTGTATGAAAAAGAGATGCGCGTTGCCATGACCTTAACCGGAGCGAAAACCATTGCCGATTTGTCACGAGACTCGTTAGTCAAACTTTAATCTCATGATGACAAACCAACGGTAGCCGCACGTTAACCTATCCACAACCTCAATTTAAAATGGGAAACAATGATGGCCAGCACTCTTTCAGACGCCACCTATCGTCAACTGGAAACGCAACTCGCTACACGCATCGACCCTGAGCGCATCATCACGCAGCAGGCAAAACGCCTTGCTTATGGCACTGATGCCAGTTTCTATCGCTTGGTGCCGAAAATTGTGCTGCGCTTACAAAGCCTTGATGAGGTCATTTTTGCCATTAAAAGCTGCCGCGAGCTTGGCGTTCATTGCACGTTTCGCGCCGCTGGCACCAGTTTATCTGGTCAGGCAGTTTCTGATTCGGTTTTGATCGCCTTAACCGATGACTGGCGAGGCCATCGCATTCACGATGAGGGCAAAAAAATCACCCTACAACCGGGGGTCATCGGAGCCGATGCCAACAAATACCTTGCCCCTTTTCAACGCAAAATCGGCCCAGATCCAGCCTCAATTAACACCTGCAAAATTGGTGGAATCGCCGCCAATAACGCCAGTGGTATGTGCTGCGGCACCGCGCAAAATTCTTACCGCACTGTCGATAGTATGAAGATCGTCTTCGCAGACGGTTCCGTGCTCGACACCGCAAACCCAGAAAGCATCGCTGCATTCAAAATCGCTAAACCCGAATTGATTGAAGGTATTGCTCAACTTCATGCACAAACGGCGCAAAATCACACACTATCAAAGCTTATTCACCACAAATATCGCCTAAAAAACACCACTGGCTACGCCCTAAATGCTCTCGTTGATTACTCTGATCCGATTGAAATTATTGAACATTTGATGATTGGGTCGGAAGGCACACTCGGTTTTATTGCCGACATCACCTACAACACCGTCATTGAGCACGCGCACAAAGCCTCGGCGCTGCTTGTCTTTGCTGATATTGAGCAGGCTAGCCAAGCGGTTACGACCCTGTCCAAAACCCCAGTTGCGGCAGTCGAAATGATGGATGGACGCGCGATGCGCTCTGTCGCTGACAAAGCCGGCATGCCCGCATTTATTGCGCAATTGGATCTAGAAGCCGCTGCGCTGCTAATTGAGTCTCACGCCAGCGATCACGCGGCCCTTCATTCGCAATGCAGCGCCGTGATGGCAGCACTAAGCGATTACCAGATCATCGAATCCGTACCATTCACCTCCGATGCCAAGACGGTGGCAACCTTATGGGGCATTCGCAAAGGGATGTTCCCTGCCGTCGGCGCGGTGCGCGAAGTGGGGACAACCGTCATCATTGAAGATGTGGCGTTTCCGGTAGAAAGCCTTGCCAATGGTGTGCGCGACTTGCAGGCTCTGTTTGATCACTACCATTATCACGAAGCCATCATCTTCGGCCACGCTCTGGAAGGCAACTTGCATTTTGTCTTTACACAAGGCTTTGATAGCCAAAGCGAGATCGACCGCTACGGCGCATTTATGGATGACGTGGCCGAGCTGGTGGCCGTGAAATATCAGGGTTCACTCAAAGCCGAGCACGGCACGGGCCGTAACATGGCACCGTATGTGGAATTGGAATGGGGCAAAGACGGTTACGCCTTAATGCAACAAATCAAAACCCTGTTTGACCCACAAGGCTTGCTCAACCCCGGCGTTATAATCAACGATGATCCGCGTTCCCACTTAGCTAACCTAAAGCCAATGCCAGCAGCTGATGCCTTGGTCGATCGCTGCATCGAATGCGGGTTTTGCGAACCTGTTTGTCCATCTCGCACACTATCGCTCTCGCCCCGTCAACGAATCGTCTTGTACCGCGAGCTACAACGTCGACGCGCGCAAGGTGAAACGGTAGAAGCTTCTAAGCTTGAAAAAGTCTTTGAATACCAAGGATTAGACACCTGCGCCGCAACTGGCTTATGCGCTGAGCGCTGCCCTGTTGGCATCAACACTGGCGATTTAGTGAAAAAGCTGCGCACCGCGAAATACCAAAAATTCATCCCCATTGCTACATGGACGGCGGATCACTTTGCCGCCACCACAGCCGTGGCTAAAATCGGCCTCAGTGCCAACCAATTGGCTAGCAAATGGCTGGGCGAGAAGTTAGTCGGCGGCGCAACCAACGGCTTGCGTAAACTCAGCAAAGGCAAAACGCCTATTTGGTATCCACAACTGCCACAAGCCAATCATCAGAACTTAGCCATTGCAGTAGAAAACCTGCCGCGCAGTGAGAAAAAAGTGGTCTATCTACCCTCTTGTGCAAGCCGAAATATGGGCCAACAAAACAGCGCGGGCGATCAGCGGCCATTAACCGAAGTGACCTTATCGCTGCTTAACAAAGCAGGATATGAGGTGATCCTACCTAACGAGCTCAACAGCCAATGTTGTGGTATGCCCTATGACAGCAAGGGAATGAATGAGCTTGCACAGTCAAAAGCGCAGCAGTTAGAAGCCGCGTTATGGCAAGCTAGCCAACAAGGGCGATATCCGGTATTGATGGACACTAGCCCGTGTGCAAAACGCAGTATTGAACAATTTACTAAACCACTGGAGATCTTAGAACCCGTCGGTTTTGTCAATAAGTATCTGCTGGATTCTTTAGCGATCAAAGCCAAAGAAGAAACTGTGATGCTGCATATCACCTGTAGTGCGCGCAAAATGGGGTTGGAAGCCGACATGCTCAAATTGACCCAAACCTGCGTCAGCACAGTGATTGTGCCAGAGCATATTCAATGCTGCGGCTGGGCGGGCGATAAAGGCTTTACCACGCCAGAACTGAATGCTGCGGCCGTTCATCCGCTCAAAGAGCAAGTCCCTGCTCACTGCGAACGCGGATTCAGTAATAGCCGTACCTGTGAAATTGGCCTATCACACCACAGCGGTATTCCATATCAATCCATTTTGTATTTGGTTGATGAAGTGTCTAAACCGCTTTGATCTACCCTCAATCTTAAAATAGCTCATTGGATAAAATGGGCTGTTTTTTTGTCTCTTTATCTGGCGTACCTTTACCTCGTATACCAAGAGTTTGTAAATACGCTTTGGGGCTTAAACCAAACTGACTGCGAAAACGTTGATTAAATCGCTGTTCCGATTGGTAGCCGCAACACTGCGCCAATATCGCTATATTTCGTTGGCCACTTTGCATTAAGTTCAGCGCGTGATTCACACGCACTTCAGCCAAAACCTCACGGTAACGGGTGCCATGTTGCTTTAAGCGTCGAATTAAGGTCGCGCGGCTCATGGCAAAGTGCGTTGCTACCCGCTCAAGTGGATGTTCTTCTTCTGGTGCCTGGGCGAGGTAGTTTCTCAGCTTCTGCTCAAAGGGTAGAGAATTACTCTCAAAGAGCCAATGCAGCGCACCTTGCTCAGCCAATTGTTGGTATAACACCATCAGTAGGTAGGCTTGGGTTTCTTGGCTGATTAACGAAAGATCGAACGAGGCGAGCGCATTGAGCGAACTTTTCAGTGAGGGGCTGGTTGAAATCACAGGCCACATAACTGGGCGATCATGACTTGCGCTTAACGCAAGCATCGCCTCGGTAGGGCGGTAGGTGAAACTGAACAGCCTTGAAGAGAAGTAACCGTGTTCTGGTAAATTTTCGAAACTGAGCGAAGCTGAGGCCTCACACAACAATAACGAAGTGCTCGATAGATTAATGGCCTCTTCCTTATGAAACAGTTTTTTACTGCCAGATTGGATCTGAATCAAGCTTGGAGAGTGAATCCTCACATTTCTCAGCCTTTGTTGCTGAGCGGCTCGAAAGGTGGTGACTTGGTATTGGTGATTCATCACTCCCCCATGAATTAGCGTGTATAGGTTGCGGTCAGCGTCGCTTTTTCTAACGCCAAACTATTGAGGGTAAAACCAACCACCGCAGGTGATACATCGGCCGCCAAATTGAGTTTTTCCGTCGGGAGAGCCCATACCGTAAACTGGTAACGGTGCATTCCGTGCCCTTCTGGCGGACAAGCACCACCAAAACCAACGCTGCCATAATCGATACGTGTTTCTATTGCACCGAGCTTTTTGACTTCAACCCCACGTGCTAGCTCACTCACTGTCGCTGGAATATCCAGCGCAATCCAATGCCAAAAGCCACTTCCTGTCGGAGCATCTGGATCAAAAACCGTAATAGCAAAACTTTTGGTTCCTTGTGGTGCTTCGGTCCAAATTAAGTGCGGCGAAAGATTCTCCCCAGCACAACCCCAGCCTGAAAATTCAAAGGTTTTTGCCATCGGGTGGCCTTCTTGGATATCACGGCTACTGAGTTGCAGAGCGTTTGCCATCCCTGTAAATAATAAGCTGGTGGTTAACGTCGTGGTGACGATGGCCGAGCTAAAAATCGTCGAGTTCATTGTTTTCTCCTATGAATAAGTTCATGAACAAGTCTAGCAGCATCACCCATGCAACATCCGACAAAAAGTATCATTTATCTTCTTTAAGAATCAGCCAATGATACTTTGTGTTGCAGCCACTCTTCTATTATTAATACGTCTACTTGGCTTAATAGCGGCAATTGTATTGAGTTCGACTCAAGCCACAGCTTCAACGGAAAAAGAACCACTACCCACTATCGCGGATAACGTTATTGTAGAGTGGAAAGTAGAGGTAGGAAGGGAGAACGAGAGCCCTCCTCCGTTGAGAAGGAGAGCCGGAAGGAATTACCACATCAAATCATCAGGGACTACGAAATCCGCGTACGGATCATCTTCAGCAGGTAGAGATTCATCAGCGGTTTTATTTTCGATAATGCTCTCTTCATCACGCATGAAGATTTTATCCGCTACCACACCCGGGATGACAGCATAGCCCTCTTCATAACGCGCGATAGCCAGAATTCCTTTACTCAGTTGATCACGAACCAGTGAATCGACATAAAGTGACTTCACCAACTTACCATCAACAAAGTTGTATTTGATTTCACCGTGTTTTAGATCCAGCTTATTCATCTCAATCAGTTGTTTTACCTGAGCGCGAATTTCTTTGCTCAACAACTGCTCTTTTTGCTGTTTATTCAGTGCCTTGTCGCGCTCTTGCTGCTCGACTTTATTCGCTTCTACTGCCGCTTTCACTTCACGTGCTTGCACGCGCGATTTTTTAGAGCTCTTTTTCGCTTTGCTGAGTTTTTTGGCGTTAACTAAACCCGCTTTTAGCATTTGCTCTTGTAGAGATAAGGTTGCCATGATCAATCCAAGTCAGTTATTTGCTGGTAAGTTTAACGGTTCATGGCGAGTGAATAAAGAGCGCTGTGGTTATCTTATTCATCCTAACGAGCAAAAAATGCTTTTCTAAACTCATAACGCTGCTTTGCCGCGTAACGCACCCACTCTTCTGTCGAAAGGGTGGCATAGGCTGTCTTTCTCTGGTTTGAGAGCGTCTTTTCTAACTGCGCTAATGCTTGCTGGTAGTCAATGACTTGAGCAGCCTGCGCTTGTTGCTCGATTTGGCGATGGGTCACCTCACTGCGCTCATGTTCATTTAAGTAAAGTTCGGCCAAACCTTGCTGTACTTCTAAGCGCTGTTCTAACGATAAATGTTGGGGGATCAACCGAATCGCTTGTTCATAGCGTGCATTACCTGTGTTCAATGAGAATGTATCCCATTGATATTGATGCTGTGTAAGCCGCTGTTCAATGCTCTGCAACGCATCTTCTACCGAAGCAATACCTTCGTAGTCATTGGGTTGCTGTACAAAATCATCATAAGCGTACTGATCAGCAAACAAGATATCCGCTTGTCGCCCCCATACTTGTTGATCAATCGATTTTACATAAGCCATTTTGTCACCTAATTCCGTATCCTGACTGATGAGTTCCATTCCAAGCAACGCGTCACGTTGCGCCTGTTTTTGCCAATAGAGAGCAACTAGCTCATAGCGTTCATGGGGCAACTGCGCTTGTAGTTGTTGTAGCCGCGCAGCGCACACATTTTGCTGACGACACTGCTGCCAAAACTGCTCTATTCTCTCTCTCAGCGCTTTGCCTATTTCTGTTTGCAGCGTTTCACCAACGAGTGTCCACTCTTCATGGGGTTGATGATCGCGATTAGCCACCAAAGCAACGCCACTTTGCTCTGGCAAACGCACCGTGCCCGGCAATGCAACCTCAATTCTATTGGGTGGTGTTTGGATAGTGGGAAACTCATCCCTCTTCACCCACCAATAACTTGCGCTGCCGACTAAGGCAACGCAGATCAATAACCTAACCCAACGCATCTAGCGGATCTCAGCTTTAACCGGAAAGTGATCCGATAAATTGTAATGCTGCCATAAACGCTCGTCCGTGGTTCTTGGCACCAGCACAGTATTGCGGTTTTGTTGTTCGCTTGGTTGTGCAAACTCTTGGCTTACCACCACATAATCGAGGTACTCCACGTTTTCACCACCGGATAAGGGTTCTCCTGCAAAATCATTGATACGCGGATCAAACGTTGATTCGGTATAGCCTGCGTAGCTAGGTTCGGTTGACGCAAGATTCGCGAGCATGTTTTGATAGTCATCGGCAAATTTACGTTTATTCACGTTAAAATCACCGCCATAAATCACCGTTTCTGTGCTGGGAATAGAGAACGATTGTGCAAAACTGCGCATCTGTCTGAACTGACGTTGACGATAATCGCGAGCGGTATCGGTATCAAACGAGGCAGTATGCGTTGCAAACAGATGATAAGCCTGACCATTTTTGATGATTTCAGCATAATTCACCCCTTTATCAGCAAAACAGTCAGTTCCCGAGCAATCAGGGAAGACATATTGTCCTTGGTTAACAATTGGGTAGCGGCTGACGATGATCACTCCACCGTCATGGATATTCACCCCAGACTTATCGAGCATCTTCGTTTGGTACGGATACTCTTTTGCCAGCTCTCGAAGAAAGGCATCACGCCCCGCAGCAAACACTTCTTGCAGCATTACGGCATCATATCCTTTGATGTGTTGAGGGATGATAGCAAAACGCTCGGCAATATTTGAAGCAATCACAGGTAACGCCCAAACGTTATAGGTCATCACTTTTAAGGTCTCAGCGTCGGGTGTTTCTTCTGTATTCGTTGGCGTAATGGTGTAATAAATATCGTCGTAACGAGTGGTGCTGACGGATTTAAACGCAAGCTCGGTTGGACGTTCAATCAACTGCGTTGAGTAATAACGATGAACCGCACGATCATTTTGCCACTGAAGAGGAACATCTCGTGCTTGTACCCCATGCTCAATGCTTGAGTTATACCAATGGCCTTCCATCTTCTGCTGTAAAGAGAAAACCTGCCCTTGCAGCAAAGTCACCATGGTTTCAAATTGGTACGTTTTGCCAGATTTCACCCCTTGCCAGCGGTTAAAGCTGAGCACCATTTTAGTTTCCCACGGGCCTAGCGTTTCACTGTGTTGCTGCCATTCACTGCCTTGTTGCAACTGATCAGATCCGGTCTGTTTCACGGCAATAGACATTGGCAGCGCAGAGTTATTGGTTAAATAAATATCGGTGTCCGCCAATACCACATGAGCAGCAAGAGACAACCCAAATAGCATGACTTTATTAATAATCTTCACGTTTTCATCCTTTAACTGTGAAAAAATAAATTAAGCCATCCCCATATGAAATATTGATGTAAGAAATACGACAGTTTGAGTACTCCAAGAAAGGTCACGAAAAATATAAAAACTATTGAACGATTTATCGATATTTTTTCTTTCAAGGCAAATTTTAGCGTTATACTGCCCGCCCCAAATTGTGAGAGGATTTTTTGTGGAACGTGAAATGTCAGTGATCATTGGTTTGTGTAACCCTAAAAGCCCAACCAACGTAGGTGGTGTGATGCGCGCGGCAGGTTGCTACCAAGCATGCGCGGTTCGCTACAGTGGTGAGCGTTATGATCGCGCAGTGAAATTTCAAACCGACACAAAAAACATTCAAAGTAAAATCCCGCTCACCGCGATGGTAGAGATCACGCAGGACTTGCCAAGTGAGATGAAAATCGTCTGTGTTGAACTGGCAGAAGGGGCGACACCACTGCCCGAGTTTATTCACCCGGAAAAAGCGCTGTATGTGTTTGGCCCTGAAGATGGTTCTATTCCACAAGAGATAGTTAACCAAGCCAGTGAGGTTGTATACATCCCAACAATTGGTTGCATGAATTTGGCCGCGAGCGTCAATGTGCTGCTGTATGATCGCTTAGCAAAATCCAAGCTCGATATTGATCACAGCCAACGTATTCTGAGCAGCCGAGATGTGAAAAATCGTTTGAAGTTTAAACGTGCTGATCAACCTGCCACTTAAGGCTGCAATCGAAGCCAATGAAACAAGCGAACGTTCTTCACTCAATAGAGCATAACGCTCACTTATTTCATTGGCAGTCATAACGGTTAAGTCTCGCTAGCGAATATCCAGCTGTTTAAGAACCGATGGGTAACCCCAACCATCTTCACCAACTTTAACTTCGTCTCCCGTTAAATAGTGATAAAGAGTGGGCGCAAGTGAGCCATTTTCGACTGAACCGAGCGGCGTGGCTTGATTGCCAATCGGGCTCCCCCAAAAACCGATAAAAGCATCTTTTTCTAGATAGCTTTCACCCGCATGACGTCCCGGAACTTTAGTATTAAAGCCAACGCCCTCTTTAGGAAATAGGTTAATGGTGCCCGCACGGTCGTCTTCATAAATAGCAGCGAGCTGATTAACCGAATCTGGACGGGGCGTAAAACGTGTTAACTCTCGCCACTGCGCACTTGAGCACCACGTCTCAGGTTGATTCGCTTTAGCGTGATAAACGCAACGTTCGACGAGTTTTGCATAATGTTCTAGCTCGTCAGATGAAGGAGGCGACAAATAAGCATTTAGCTGCTGAACGCCAAGCAGTAATGGCTGTTCCGATTTAGCAAAATAGCGCAGTTTATCACCCTTTTTTTCAATCCATTCATCCACTCGTTTACCTTGCCGCTCGCCAACCAACCGTACAGAACAGTCCGTTAAATCACATGGTTTTTCTCTCACAACTAAATAATCTAGGCTTTCAGCAAGTCGCGCTACGGTTTCATCGATCACATCAACCTGCTGCCCTGGCTTAGAATGGATCGGTTGCCAACGGATCAGCTCTTGATAAACCGGTTGAACTTCCCATCCAGCTTCTGCATTAAAGAAATCCATCATAAAATTTCCACCCGCAGTGGAAGCGACGACCACATCAATCCCTTTGTTTGACGGCGCGTTAATCGCATTCGTCATTTTTGGCCCTTCTCCCTCATCCGATGAGATTTTTTTCACGTTGAGTTTTATTCCCAGTTGTGACGCTAGCGGCTCAAAGATCTGTTTTTCTGGGTTGAGGGAGAAATAAACAGGAGCTAAACCATGATCGCCAGCCATGCCCCATAACGTGCGGTTATATACTCCCGCGTCTTGATAGGTTGCTTCTATTTGCGCTAGCCAGTAATCGAGGCGGTTTAGCTCCCCAGTTGGCATGATGACTTCATCGCTGAATGGGCCGCTAAAATGAGCAAAATGATCCGGCCATGGATTATAAATCAGCGTATAGTCGGGCATTCCTTTCAGTTCTTTTTGTGCAAGTTGTTTCAACTGGTGAGCAAGCACTTGATGGCGAGTCCAGCGAGTATAAAAATCCCACTTGCTTATCTGCTGATAGCGCGAGACCTCTTCAACTAATGTCGCTCGCAACTGTTGAAGTTCACGTTCGACAATCGCGCGCTCTTTCAGCTCACGCACACACCGCTTTTCACCAAAATCACGTAGTGCCTCACCCGCCCCCAAATTCACTAAACCATCATAAGTGGTGTGAGCATTCCAATCATATTGCGCATTGCAGTTGAGGGTGTTGAGGTAAGCGAGGCGATCAAACATCGTTTGTACTTGGTTTTTAACCAGTAAGCGATCAAGCTGCAGTGCATCATTACCAAAAAAGTAATAAGCTCGGTCGGTTGGGCGATCAACAAAGTGGAAATTGGGTATGCCTGTACCGCCTTGGCCGGACACCTTCGCTCCTGTTTTTATGATCGGTAAATTACGCACACTGATCGTTGGTGTTGATGAAATACCCACTTGAGTAATAGAAGCGCGATGATCACGATACAAGCGTTTAAAAAACGGCAAGTAATGTGGATCGTGGTAAGGCTGCTCAGCCAATATTTGCATGAAACGTACTTGCTGCTGATGTTCGGGTTGAACCACCTCCATTGAAGAAGGCTTAGTGCTCAATCGATTGTTGTGATCTTGGTGAGCTTTGCGGATAAATGGCTTACTTGGATCAACCAAACCTTCGATCAGCCCTTGTTGCAAACCATCCACGGTGATCTGCACTGCCATACGACGTTGTTGCTGAGAGCGGAGAAACGCAATCAATGCTTGAGGATCATCATCAAATGCTTTTTGTAACCAGGAATTTAGTGCTTGTTCACGCTCTTGCTGATAGACAAATTGGCGGTAGCCTTTTAATACGTTCATACGCACAAAATCAATCAAAGTAACCGTGATTGCCTCTGCTTTGTTGTTCACACGTGCTGTATTTTCTGGCTTTGCATCTTCTAATACCCCAAAAAGGGCTTGCTTCATCTCTCCTTCATCCATCCCATTAGCAGCCTGACTAATAATTTGGATCACTATCGGTTGGATTTTATTAATCAGTAATCGATCGGGTTCACTTGACGTCAGATATTGATAGTGATCCGGCAATCTCTCAAGCTGTTGCCACTCACCAATTTCAACCAAGGCATCATACACAGTCACCATGGCCGCAATAAATTGGGCATCCACTTTAATCCCTTCATGATGCCCTTGATCTTTAATATTTTCTTTTTGTTCACTCACCACCTCTTCCCCATAATGGTAGAGGCTATGCTCGAATCCCTTTAAAACCTTTGCGTCATAAACAGTACTTAAATACTGTTTAAATACATCATCATTTTCTAACCCCGTATAACGATCATAATATTGATATAAAAAATAGCCCAGCGGGATGGCGTAAGTTGGGTTAGAAATTTGTGCAATAACGCGAGCTTTTGTTTTTGCATCTAAAGGCAACATAAGGATATAGCTATCGAGTGTTACCCCGGCGATGGTAAATAAGGTCGAATCACGGGCAAAGCGCGTTGAATAGCTTAAAGACGATGCCATTTGATTTTTTAATATTTGCGCCGAATTGAACAGCCCGCCAACCACAGGCGCATCACTGATAGCAGCGAAAGAAGTTGATGAAAGTAAAGAAGTTAAGAGTAACGCGATGGGTTTTAGCCGCCCAAAAGAATAAAATATCATACTGTTTTCCCTACAGTTATTGCATGCGCACATTGTGGCAAGCTTACTCGTAAGGTCAAGCCGTAAGTTATATTTACGTTATAAATCTGCCATATATCCATATCAAAAGTAATGATACCAATTAGGTATTCTATATTGGTTAATTCTATTGCGTTCTTAGCGATTCGAATCTATAACAGTGGAAACAAAAATAATAAATAACACCCTCATTTAACGCTAGAGAAACTTGGCTTAATTTGTTTTTAACTTATTTAATTCGAGGTAATCATGCGTACCAACCAACCTGTCACACAAAAAGAAGTCAAGTTTCCACCTAGCTATAACTTATTATCGCTCACTAAACCAAGCAGCCATATCACTTATGCCAGTAAAGAGTTTTGTGAAGTGGCGGGCTACTCATTAGAAGAGCTTATCAACCAGCCTCACAACCTAGTTCGTCACCCAGACATGCCAGCAGAAGCGTTTAAAGATATGTGGGAGCATTTAAAACGCGGCCAATCTTGGATGGGTATCGTCAAAAATAGATGTAAAAATGGCGATCATTATTGGGTTGATGCGTTTGCTTCTCCGATAGTCGAAAATGGCAAAACGGTTGAGTTTCAGTCGGTACGTTTGTGTCCAAGTCGAGAACACATCACCAGCGCAGAAAAAATCTACGCGCAGCTTAAAGCAGGCAAAATACCCAGGCAGTTAAAGCTGCCTCGGACTCGCCTGTGGCAACGTTTGGCCATCGCCTTAGTCCCGATTGCAGGCATCAGTTTTGTGGCTGACACTCTTCTTCCGGGAATAGGCTTAGTATTGATGTTATTACTGTCCATGGTTGCAGGTTATTATTTAACTCGCCGTTTAGAATCGCTCAGTGCCGAAGCACGCAAGATATTTGATAACCCACTAATGGAATTGGTGTATAACGGCCATATTGATGACATTTCTGAAATCAAACTTGCGTTAAAAATGCGCCAATCCGAACTCAATGCTGTGGTGGGACGCATTCAAGATTCAAACCAACAAATTGGTGAAGCTGCTAATTCATCTTCAAAAAACTGCAAAACAACTGCGACCAATTTAGAAGGTCAAACACGAGAAACAGAACAAGTTGCCGCCGCGATCAATGAAATGCACTCTACCGCGAATGAAATTGCACAAAATGCGCAAAGTGCATCAGACGCAACAGAGAAAGCAAAATTGGCCGCCGAAGAAGGTATGGATTCGGTAAAAGATACATTGAATGCAATGCAACAGCTCGCAACCCAACTAGACAGCGCCTCATCGGTTGTCACACAGTTGGCAGACCACGGAAAAACCATTGGCCAAGTGTTAATTGTGATCCAATCTGTCGCTGAGCAAACCAACCTGCTGGCACTTAACGCCGCTATTGAAGCTGCTCGGGCTGGCGAGCAAGGCCGTGGATTTGCGGTCGTCGCCGACGAAGTTCGCACCTTGGCACAACGCAGCCATGAGTCCACTAAAGAGATCCAAAATGTCATTGCACTGATTCAAACCAGCACCCACCAAGCTGTCGATGCGATGCATGAAGGCGCACAATTATCTAAATTATGTGTTAATAGTGCTAATGTCTCTGGCGATAAACTCAATATGCTACTTACACAAGTGATTGATATTACGGATAGAAATGAACAAATTGCCACCGCCATAGAAGAGATGGCACGCGTGACTGAAGATATGAATTCAAGCGTTCAATCGATCAGTGATGTCTGTGTTGCGACCAATATTTTGGCCAGTGATACACGAGATGAATGTGAGGATTTAGTGGTAAACCTTAGCTCTCAAGGCACATTAGTTCGCCAATTCCGACGGTTATAATTTCATGTCTGACTAGCCCTCTCACGAGGGCTTTTTATTAACGGTAGATAGACTTTGTGGACTCTCGCACAATTAAATCGATAGGGGGTAACCTAGCATCGTGCCTCTCACCACTGAGCAAGTTGAGAATGGAATGCGCACACACCGCACCGATCTCTTCAATTGGTTGGCGCAATGTCGTTAGGGCCGGAGTGAAATACTGAGAGACAGGTAAGTCATCAAAACCAATCACTGAAACATCATCTGGCACTCGCACTCCGTGGTCAGTTAACGCCTTAATGGCACCATAAGCCGTTTGATCATTAGCAGCAAAAATAGCCGAGAAATGGACTTTCGACTGCAACAGTTCAACCGTCTTTTCATACCCACATTCAGAGCTAAAGTCACCTTGTTTAATGAGTTTAGGCATAGGCTTAATTCCCGCTTCACGAAGCGCTTTTTGGTAGCCAGTGAAACGGGCGGTTGAATCAGGCTGATTAGCGAGCCCTTTTATATGAGCAATGTTCACGTGCCCTAATTGCAATAGGTGCAAGGTGGCAATATAACCGCCGAGTACATTGTCCACATTAATGCAACGTACATTATTACTAACAATTTGGTGGCCGACAGCAATGATGGGAATCGATTGAGCATATTTGAGGATTTGATCGCTTTTTAAACTGCCTGTCACTATGATCATTCCATCGACATTGCTTCTGGCAAGATACTCCAGTGCATGTGCTTCCAAGTTTTTCTGCCACTGACCTGTGGCAATCACCAGTGAATACCCTTGGGTCATTAATACCTTCTCCATGTCATTCAGAATTCGACTGGTGTGAGGGCTCTCTGCGTGCTGCACTAATACACCAATAGTCATCGAACGCTTATTGCCTAGATGACTGGTTGGGTAACTAGGTTTGTAGGCAAGGGTTTTAATTGCACGTTCAATATTTTGGCTTTTTTCATCCGATACGTAAGTTGTGCGATTCAAAAAACGAGAGACAGTGCTTGCCGAAACCTCGGCAAGCTTAGCGACATCATAAACAGTGGGTGCTTTCTTTGATTTTCTCATGGCGATGTTTGGCCCTTTAGAAGCACTCCTTCTCCACACAGAGAAGGAGTCTATCGTTTCTTTTTACTGTGTATCCCAACATATATTGGCGATCACAAATTGACACTCACCATTAGTAAATAATGAGAAGGGCGTGTCGAGATGAGTAAAACTTAATCCCTGCTCTGAGAAATGTGAACAAGCAATGTTCACGCGCGTAAAGCTATCATTGATGGTTGAAAAGTAGTGGCTGACGTCCACTTTAACCACGTTATCAATATCCCCCAAACATCCAGGAACAACAGCGCGTTGCAGTGCCAAATAAACAGGTTCTGTTGCCGCTCTGAGCACTTTAATCTCAAAACTGACCACACCATGCGCATTATCGTAATGGCTGAAATCTTCCGCTTGCCCTAGCCCCGTTTGCGCATAAACCATTGCTCCCCCCCCCAGAATTTCTACCTCAACGGCGTCTTGCTGCTGCTGGTAGTTATACGGCTTAGTTCGGACAGCACCGAGTTTCATCACGTTGTTGCGTGAGACATCCACGCCCATCCAATGTTCAGCATCCGACACTTTAAGTTGATAATCGCCTATCGTCGCCATAATTCCATACAGATGCTCTGCACGTGTTGCTTGCCATTTTGCTTCTTCTGAGTCGATATCTAGATCAAGGTTATCCAAATCTCGAGTTTGTTTTTTTTCAGCGTAATTAAGCCCATAACCGTATTCAAATAAAGGTGCATGTTCCCCAACAGGAGACTGCTCACATTCAGGCACGACATAATTGGGAATATGAGGAGGAATACGGTTCACACAGGTGCTGCGCTTTTTATTGGGCCAACTGAATGACAAGGTACCAGAGAAGTCGATATTAACTTCACCATTCTCTTTAGCCACTAAAACATCAGTAATGCCACGTCCTTCGCTGCCGGGTAAAAATGCCGCAACAAAAGCATCAGACAAGGATATTTCTTCATTGACAAACAGTGGACGACCGCTAAAGAAAATCGATACCACTTTTACGCCGCGCTTATGAAATGCTTTGATTTTTTCGCTATCTGATCGGTAGCGACGTTTCAAGGTTGAAAACTCCAAAGATTGCCACGCTTTAATGTCACCCATCATTTCAGAATAAGGATCTTCACCAAACACCACAACCGCAATATCACCCGCTTGCCAATCACCTGTTAATTCTGGATCGTAGCAAACATTATCTATGCCCAATTCTGCTTCTAACGCCATTTTCACTGTGGTGGCTCCGGGGAAATCGGCTAAGTTATTTTCATCCCCTTGCCAAGTGAGGTTCCACCCGCCCGCTTGCTTTTGCAAATCATTGGCGCCGCTGCCCGTTAACACAACCTTGCACTCACGTTTGAGTGGTAAAATACCCTTGTTATTTTTCAACAGTACCATCGATTGCTGCACGGCTTGGCGAGCGATAGCACGATGTTCAGAGCAACCAATCAGAGATTGCTGACCAGCCAAAGCTCGCGCTGAAGGATGCGGTTTTTTCCATAAACCCGCGCGCATTTTCACCCGTAAAATACGCGTCACAGCATCATCAATTCGGCTCTGGCTCAGTACTCCACTTTTGGCATCGCTCACCGCCTGACGATAGGCTGATTGCCAATGCTCACGGATAGGGATCATTAAAATATCGTTACCCGCATTGATAGCGTAAGTCGCATTACCATCGGTACATTTACTGACTTCAGAATGGCCATGCCAATCGGTTACAACTAATCCATCAAAGCCCATTTGATCTTTCAAAACATCAGTGAGTAGGTACTTACTGCCATGAATTTTGAGGTTGTAATCACCTGAAATGTGCGGCGCGTGATCGTAGTTCGCTTGGTTATCCCACGAGTTAAATGAAGACATCACCACTTGCGCACCGGCATTAAGGCCACTGAAATAGCCCATGGCATGCACGTTACGCAGCAGATCTTCACTGTAAGTATTGCTGCCGCGATCAACACCATTCACTGTGCCGCCATCGCCCACCCAATGTTTGACGTTTGAGATCACATGATGCTCACCTTGTAAGTCAATGGCGTCACCTTGCAAACCTGCGACCATTTCGCTGGCATAAACATAAGTCACTTCAGGGTCTTCAGCGTAACCTTCATAGCAGCGCCCCCAACGCAAATCACGAGGGGTAGCCACGGTTGGTGCAAAGGTCCAATCAATACCCGTCGCGGCGATTTCCAGCGCGGTAATACGGCCAATTTTGCGAATTAAGGCAGGATTGCGCGCGCACCCCAACCCAATGTTGTGCGGAAATACGGTTGCACCAAAGACGTTATTGTGGCCGTGTACTGCGTCAGTCCCCCACATAAACGGAATATGAAATGGGCGACCTTGATAAGCTTTTTCTGCGGCAAACCAGTATTCATCTGCTTTCGCTACCCATTCACTGGCTGGTGCATGTTTATTGCTGTTTGGCCAAGAGCCACCACCATTGAGTACCGTACCAATCTTATAATCGATGATTTCTTGCGGCGTAATATCGCGGATCTCTGGTTGGATAATCTGGCCAATTTTTTCTTCTAAGGTCATCAATCCTATGATTCTTGCTACTTGCTGTTCAATTTCAGGGTCAGCTTTGATTGCTGATTCTATTTTGGGCCAAACGTCGAAATAAGGGGCTTGCTTTATTATTGTCATCGTCTTGTTCACCATTAAAAACTGGCCAATGAGTTTTCACTCAGCGCATCAAAAATATGAATCGCATCTAGGTCAAGATAGAGTGTAACCTTCGTCACCTCTACCTCTGCCGCTTGGGTTTCCACCATCAAAGGCTGGCCTGCAACATGGGTTTTCAACAAAATACTCGCACCGAGCAACTCTTTATCTTTGAGCGTGACGGCAATTGGCAACACGCGTTCATGGTTAACTTGTTCTGCGCGTAAGTGAATATCGGTGGGACGAATACCGACATGCAGTGCGAGGTTTTTAGACGCATGCGCTTTAAATCGCTCGGGAAGCGGGATAAAGATGTCACCCAGTTGGATAAGCCATTCGCCATCTTGCTGGATAAGTTGTGCATCAAGCATGTTCATCGAAGGGTTACCAATAAACTGCGCCACAAATTTGTTCGCCGGGCGTTGAAACACCTCTGTTGGCGTACCGACTTGCGCAACATAGCCATCTTTGAGGATCACAATGCGATCAGCGAGCGTCATGGCCTCAATTTGATCATGCGTAACATAAATAGTGGTGGTTTTAAGCTGACGATGTAACTGCTTGATCTCTTCGCGCATCACACCACGAAGTTTGGCATCTAAGTTAGACAGTGGCTCATCAAACAAGAACACTTTTGGCGTACGCACCATGGCACGCCCCATCGCCACGCGTTGGCGTTGACCGCCGGATAACTCTTTAGGCTTACGATCAAGGAGCGGGTCAAGCTCTAACATTTTTGCCGCTTTACGCACTTCCTTATCGATTTCAGTTTTTGGCATGCCTTTTAACTTCAATGCAAACGCGATGTTTTCATACACGCTCATATGTGGGTAAAGCGCATAACTTTGGAACACCATCGCTAAGTCTCTATCTTTGGCATCTACGTTATTCATCCACTTGTCACCAACGTAAATATCACCGGCCGTAATCGACTCCAGCCCCGCCAACATGCGTAATGTGGTTGATTTTCCGCAACCCGATGGGCCAAGAAATACCACAAACTCACCATCATTCACCGTGAAATCAAAATGCCTAACAACATCCACATGACCAAACGACTTCTTAATGTTCTTAAATTCAACTTTTGCCATAATTTTTCTCCTTCACACTGCGCCTTCTTTCAACAAAACCACGCCAGCATGAGTAACTAAAATGAGGGATTAAAGGCCAATTAGCCTTTTACTGCACCGGATGTTAAGCCGCTTATCATCTGTTTGGACGCAAAGAGATAGATAGTCACCAACGGCAATATAGAAATGGTGGTGCCAAGCATCACCGCACCCCAAGGCGTATTTGGAATGCCTTGCACGCTACGTAACGCCTGAGTAATGACGTAGTTTTCTGGCGATGTGAGCACCACTAACGGGTTCATAAAGCTGTTCCAGAAAAAGACAAACTGTACAATCGCCAGTGTTGCCAATGCAGGTTTCATCAACGGCAAAACAACGCTCCAGTAAGTACGAAACTCTCCCGCGCCATCGAGTTTGGCCGCTTCTAATAACTCTTTAGGAATAGAGGCCATCACGTGTTGGCGCATTAGAAAAATCCCGAACGGAGTAGTGGTAAACGGCAGCCAAACTGCCATGTGGTTATCCATCAAACCCAGAAATTTCACGATCATAAAATAGGGGATCAAGCTCAAGACGGGTGGGATCATCATGGAAGCCACCAACATGCCAAATAGCGCGTTCTTACCTTTGAACTGAAACACAGCAAACGCGTAACCGCCCATACTGCAAAACAACAGTGAGATAGTGGTGCCTAAAAAGGCAATGTAGATAGAGTTAAACATCGCCTGCCAAAACGGCATAATCTGCAACAGCTTTGCATAGTTAATGGCTAAGCTATCCCCAATGGCAAAGCTGATGCCTGAACCGAAGATTTCCGTACGATCGCGCGTTGATAGCAGCGCCGACCACAAAAATGGGAAAACAGTGATCAACGCCGAGACAATCAATACAACCGCCAGTAGCGCCATCATTACTTTAGTGATGAGTTCAATGCTGCGATCACTGAGTTTTAAAGCGTGGATTGACATGTTATTACTCCCCCAACCCTTTTTTACCAAAGAAGAAAAACTGAATCGCAGTACAAGTTGCAATCAGCGCAAACAGCAGCCAAGAAATAGCGGATGCCGTGCCCATCTCTAGCCACTCCCAACCCACTTTGTAGAGATACATTGAGATGGTTAAGCCTGCTTGGCCTACGCCTCCGGTGCCGCGCGTTAATACAAACGGTTCTTCAAACAGTTGTAAGTTGCCAATGATGGTCATGGTGACGGCAAAGAAAACGAAAGGGCGAATCATCGGCAGTGAGATATTCCAAAAACGGCGAAAAGCGTTAGCGCCATCCATCCGCGCGGCTTCTAAAATTTCTTTGGGAATGGTCATTAAACCTGTGGTGTACAACACGATGTTAAAACCGGTGTATTTCCAAAAAACCATGATGGCAATCGAGGGTTTGATCATGTTGGCATCATCTAACCAACGGATAGGTTGATACTCATTAAGCCAAGAAAATGCCCAGCCAAAGACACTGCTATCAGCTAAAGCCATTAAGCTTTGGTTGATGATGCCCGAATTGGGTGAATACATATTGAAGAAGATGAGCGACGCCGCCACCGTTGAGGTAATGAATGGCAAAAAATAAGCGGATGTCAGCCAATGACGCAGCCGATCGCCCAATGAAACCAAAATATAGGCCACTGGAATAGCGACTAAATGTTGAGCGACGCCCGAGGTTATCGCCAACCACAATGTATTGCTTAATGAACGCCACAACCAAGGGTCGGTCAGTGCAACTTGGTAGTTATCAAATCCCACATAATTCATGGCGGCAACCCCTTCGACGGGGTTCCACGCATGAAAAGAGAGATAGACAGAAAACAGGAGAGGAAAAACTCCAAAAACAGAAAAAATAATCAAAAACGGCAATAGAAACCCGTACGGTGTAAGCGCTTTCAAACTCAGGTGAGAAAAAAAACGTCGACCCGATGGCGCTTGCACAGCGTTGCTCGTAACGTGATTCATAATAACGACCTCTTAGGCATAACATCATGCCTTCTATAACTTACGCTTAGTGAACCACCAGCACCGCTGGCGGTTCTTTTTAATGATGACCGTGCTATTGCATATTACGGGTACGACGCTGAATCAAACGTTCTGCATCTTTCAGTGCGGCTTTGATGTCTTTGCCTTCATCCAACACTTCCATCAGTGCATTTTCTAAGATGATAGAACGAGCCACATGGTCACCTTTCGCAGGCGCGACTGGTTTGATGTTTTTTGCCACATTCGCAAACAACAACCGCGCTTTTTGGCCACCTAGAAATTCAATTTCTTCATTGAACATTGGGTCATCGTAAGTCGTGACATTAGAGGGGAACGCGGCAATCGTTTCGAATGCTTTAAGCTGCACATCACGGTTGGTTGTCATGTACTCAATCAGCTTCCACGCGTCATCTTGATGTTTTGATTGAGTAGGGATTGAGAGAAATGAACCGCCCCAACTGCCGTAAATACCATCAGGAAGGTTTGATACGGCCCATTTGCCTGCTGTATCTGGCGCAATCCAGTTTTTCAGATGTCCGAGTAACCACGCACCAGAAAGCTGAGTGGCAAAAGTACCGTTACGGAAACCTTCATACCATTCGTTAGACCATGCCAAAATTCGGCCATCTATCCCTTTTTCACGAATCGTTTTTGCCACTTCAAATGCATGTACAAAACGTTCGGAAGTGACGACTGAATTTCCCTTACTATCAAAATACAATCCTTCGCCGTCAGGAACCGTGGTAAAAATGATCGCTTGTGCTACATCAGCGGCGGATGCAATCAGCTGTACGTTTTGTTTCTTCAATATTTCACCGGCTTTGATGTAGGAGTCCCAATCTTTTATCGCTTGATTGATGTCAATCCCCGCCTTTTCAAACACATCGGTTCGGTAGTACATCACGCCTGGGCCAAGGTCGACAGGAATGCCGTACATATGGCCATCACCACCCTTACCTTGTGCCCAAGCATAAGGTGCGAAACGGTCTTGGAATTTGTCCGCGCCATATTTTTCCGACAAATTGACTAAGCCACCGGAGGCAACAAAGGGACCAATTTTCTCTACATCAACCACAATCACATCCCCCGCTCCGGATCCTGTGGCGAGGTTCGTCGTCAGCTTGGTGTGGTGGTCGCCGTGGTTATTCATTAAATAGTCAACCTTGATACCACTCTTTTGTTCAAAGTCCGGCAATAAGACTTTCAAACTGCTATCAAAGTCGGGGAAACCGTCTAAACGGATGGTGTGGTCGGCAGCATATGTAAGCGAAGAAAATCCTAAAGCCACGGCGCTTGATAGCACTAAGGTCTTAAATTTCATGATTCATCCTTAATATCTTTATTGTTAGGTTTATAGGGTGTTGAGTAAATTTTTGACGGAGTCTCGTATCACCAACGAAGGGGATAATTTGAAGTTCACGTCGCGTTTGTTTTTGTGCAGCTTTTGAATAACGAGCTGAACCGCTTCTAAGCTCATCTGTTCAAGAGGGAAATTCACGGTCGTTAACGCTGGGGTGAGGTAACGCGCGAATAAAATATCGTCAAATCCAACCAAGGATATGTGTTGTGGTATTTGCAACCCGACACGGCGCAACTCTTCAAATGCACCAAATGCCATATGATCGTTTGAAGCAAATACGGCGCTAAATTCACAGTGACGCATCAGTAATTTGCGCATCGCTTTGACGCCGGATTCTTCGGTAAAACCAGCTTCAGACACGAGTGCTTCTTCATAGTCAAGCCCAGCCTCTTCCAACGCTTTTCGGTAGCCTTGCAGACGACCTCGCGCATCAGATTTATCCAATGGCCCAGTAATGCAGGCAATACGTTGATGACCCTGACTGAGTAAATACTGTGTCGCCAAAAAGCCACCTATCTCGTTATCAATGTCAATACAGCTGCTGGCCATTTCAGGAATAAAACGGTTCACTAGCACCAAATGAACCCCTTGTTGATCCAATTCAATCAAGTAGTCATCGGTTAGATGTTGGGTATGAAGAATTAATGCATCGACTCGGCGACCTAGCAGAAATTGCACCGACTCTTTTTGTCCTTGCTCTGTGTTCGAGCCTGCCGTCACGACGACGTGGTAGCCAAACTTACGCAGTTGCTCTTCAATGTTATGCAAAATGCTTGAATAAAAAGGGCCCCCTAATTCCGGTACTATGATGCCGATGCTCCCCGTACGGCTTGAGGCCAGTGCTTGAGCAATAGAATTGGGGCGGTAACCAAGATCTTTAATCGCCTTTTCGACTCTGAGTTTTTTATCGTGGCTAACACGGCTAGTTCCATTAATCACCCGCGACACCGTCGCTTGCGATACACCTGCATGATCAGATACATCTTTAATTGTCGCCACTCTCGCCTCACAACATTACTGACAAAACCAACAAGAAACCGCTTTCATGAGCTAGTATTCAAGATATCCCCTCGCTTTAGCGTGAGAGAAATCACATCGAACTAGGCACACAAATGACAATTATCTAAACATTGAAAGCCGCAGCAGTTTCCCAAGCAGCCATGAAACTGTTTCATGGCAATCGGAAGAGAGAAAAAGATGATGGCCGATTACCGTAAATAAAAAAGGGCCACTAATGTGGCCCGAAAGCGTAAGTGTATCGCTGGAGGTTAAAAACCACGGCAGGCATCGAGCGAGCCGTGAAAAAAGAATGGACAGTTAATGATCAAATATGGGGTTACCACCACGCTTCCCACATCGCGCCAATCGTTACCGTATCTGGGTTACTTGCGGCTTTAAATAGGCCGTCTTTGTCGATCACAGTTTCGTTATCGGCATCACCCAAAGTGGCATAGAAACGGAGCATTGGTCGAGCTCCTGCACCTTTACCAAACGAAATGTTCTGCGATAGTGTCACTTTCCAAGAAGAGTTGGTGGCGTCGATGTTGTCAAAATCTACAACATCATAGCCAGCTTCTAACCACGTTGAGTTGGTCTCATCCCAAAAATACATCGGGCGAACCAACACGTTGTAGTTAGTACGGTCATACTGTTTGTATGCGCCATCTTCGTAGGCTTGATAAGCCGCTAGGTATTCAATCGCCGCATTGTCTCCCAGCGCCTTACTCCCATCAAAGCTCACCAACAACGCTGATTGATTCTCCGTTTTCCAAAAAACACTGTCTTTGGCGTTATCAGCATAACGCACCACCAAACGGTCATCCCCAAACTTCAATTCACCCGCCACTTGATACGCGTTGAGTTTTTTGGCCGTTGGATCCGAATTGTCATCAAAGCCGTAGTTAGCATAAATGCTGAGATTGGTTGTATCAGAAAATTGAATGCCGTGGATTTTGGTGGTCAATGCGTAATTACCATCTGGATGATCGCTAGGAGAAGCCCCCGTTGCACTGACGACACTGGCGTCGAATTTAATGCCTCCTAGATTAAGGTTGTAGAAACCACCACCTTGCCCATCATGCGTCATCCAAAAATAATCGTTCAAATTCGTTGAAATACGTTGGTGAAAGTCTCGACCAGCCCATACATAAAGTTCAGGTTGGCTTTCAAAAATGTTGGTTCCGCCAGCGTAAGCTTTAGGCACACCCACCTCATCACCCCAATGGTTGAACATCACCACCACATCCCAAATAGCACCGCTGTCACTGACGAATCCTTTACCAAATTGGAACTCACCACCGTTACCTTCGTTTCCTAAACGGCCTGTTGAGTTACCGTTTAAACGGCCATTGGTTTCAACCAGTTTGACATCGCCATTTTGGTAGGCTGCGCCATAACGAGCATAACCAGAAAATACGATACCCGCGGGAACGTTTATATCTGGTGTCAGCACCAGTGGTTGTTGATCTTGATCCAACACCTCAGGATTTGGCATTGGATCGTTGGCAAAAGAAGGAGCAGAAGAGAGTACGGCAGCCACAGCTAGGGATAGAGGTAGAAGCTTATAATTTTTCATGTTAAGTCCTATTAATCACTTGGTTTGTTTTTGTTCTGTGGTCAGTTTAAAAAATGAAACAAGTGAAAATTAGGTGTCGCTTCACAGCGCGCTCGACTGCTTTTGGCGATGAAACTGAGGAAGACCGTTATTGTTATTTTTTATTAACACCATCAATACATTAAACGAAAATTGATTCACAAAACAGAAATGAAATCGGTTTCATTTCATAGAAATAGGACGAGTTCATCACGAGATTAACGCTCAAGAATTCACCAAATGGCTAGGTTTTTATGAAATATTTCATCAATATGATGATTTTCATGTCATTGCACGGAACAACTCGATGGGGATGGGCGTCGCTCTCTTCATGTATAGCTGTTAACATACTCAACGCACATAACGTACAAACCATTCTGAGCTTGTTTTTCACCGCACAGGCCACATATTAAAACCTCTACCCATATAGTTGAGCCGAGCAATGTCAAACACCACCCCGTTATCTCCACCTTCACTCACGCGCCAACTCTTGCAAATGACTTGGCCGATGATGTTTGGTGTGCTGTCCCTCATGAGCTTCCAACTGGTCGATAGTGCGTTTATCGGTCAACTTGGCGTGTTACCCCTTGCCGCGCAAGGGTTTACATTACCCATTCAGATGATCATTATTGGCCTTCAGGTTGGGCTTGGCATTGCGACCACAGCGGTGATTGCTCGCGCATTGGGTGCGAACCAAATTCGCTACGCGAAGCAGCTTGGAGGGTTAGTCGTCGCTATTGGCAGCATTGGGGTTGCTCTGTTTTCAGTGATTATCTATTTACTGCGTCATCCCATCTTAGCGCTACTCAGCGCTCCTGAATCGGTGCATCAGATCGTCGACAGCTACTGGATTTATTGGTTAATCAGTGCTTGGGTGGGCGCGGTGCTGTACTTTTTATACAGCCTGTGTCGAGCCAATGGTAATACTATGTTGCCGGGGACTATGATGATGGTCACCAGCATTTTAAACCTGATTTTAGACCCTATTTTTATCTTCACTTTTGATTTGGGTATTGAAGGCGCAGCGCTGGCGACCATTCTAGCCTTTGGGATTGGTGTATTCGTGGTTGCGCCCAAGGTGTCGAAAAGACACTGGATGCTGTTTGATTGGTCAGATTTGGATGTAGGGAAAAGTATTCGCTCTATCAGCCATATCATGGGGCCGGCCATGATAAGCCAGCTTCTTCCACCGCTTTCTTCGATGCTGGCAACCAAGCTATTGGCCAGTTTCGGCACCGCAGCTGTCGCGGCATGGGCGTTAGGATCTCGTTTTGAGTTTTTTGCGATGGTCGCAATATTGGCATTAACTATGTCGATGCCACCGATGGTGGGCCGTTTGCTTGGCGCAGGCCAATTGCAAGACATTCGAAAATTGGTTCGTATTGCGTGCCAATTTATTCTTGGGTTTCAGCTCATCATCGCCGTAGTGACCTATCTATTATCCGGCCACCTTGCAGCGCTGATGACCAGCGAACAAAGTGTCGAATCCATTTTGCACTGGCACTTAATGATCGTGCCAATCAGTTTAGGGCCGCTTGGTATCTGCATGTTAATGGTCTCGGTTTCTAATGCGTTGGCAAAATCATACACAGCCTTAACCATTTCCGCGCTGCGCCTGTTTGTGTTCTTCTTGCCCTGTTTATGGGTTGGCGCTCAAATAGCGGCACTGCATGGCCTGTTTATCGGGGCGTTGGTCGGTAACATCCTCGCAGGCCTTGCCGCGTGGGCGATGTACCAACGTGCACTTCGGCAAGTTGAGCAGCAGAAAAACCATTGAGTTTAGGTAACACAGAGCCAAAACGAGCAATCTAGTCTCAAAAATATGAATCTGGTCTATAGTTAACACACGTTAAGTTGATGAATATTTTCGATAACTATGGACAACAAACCGGTTTTCGTGATTGCGGCGGAAGTGGCAGCAGAGCTAAACCAAAGCGTACTCATTGCAAAAAAATTACTGCTTGTCGCCAGCAATGCCAGAGCTCTGGCTCTGCGTGCGGGCGAAAGTGCCGCAGGTTTTCGGCCAATTACTGATTCGATTGACGATTTAGTCCGCGTCACGCTAGAGGCGTCGCACACCATCAACTTGAAGGCGCAGCGTATCAGCCAACTCGCAACCGCAAGGACTCGTGCACGCGCTGCGCTTGAACGTTTTGAAAATGTGTATATACAAGCGCATAACGCTCGGCATTTACACAGTTTGGATGTCGTACATCATCAAAACCAAGAGGAATATAGCAAACTCAGTCACAGTTTCTACTCTGAAGCTCAAAACCTGCACGAGTTATTGCAAACCTTGTACGACAACCTGCGCATTGCACAAATCATCTCGATCATGCTGAGCGTGGAAGCCTCTCAAGCAGATGAGCGATATCAAGCCCAACTGCAAAGCATTGCGAATAACGTCGCTGAGCTGGCAAAAGAAATTCAAGCTCACGTCATGCTATCGCTCAAAACATTCTCTCTCTTTTCTCAGGTGAACTATGCAATCAAAAATACTATTTGAACGCGGCCATCATCGCTGGGTGATGTTTGCTCGCGATCCAAACAAACCAGAAAAAATCATTGATACCAACCAATATATGATAGTCAATCGTGATCAAGCGATATTGCTAGATCCCGGTGGCATTGAACTGTTTTCGGCGATGCTCGGTTGCGTCGTGAAAGAAGTGCCGATTGAACATATCAAGCATCTTTTTGCCTCTCACCAAGATCCAGACATCATCTCTTCCCTCGGTTTATGGGATAAAGCGCTGCCCAGTGCAACATTACATTCACCTTGGTTGTGGGAAGGGTTTATCCGCCATTTTGGTATGGAGTCAATTCAATTCTCCCCCATCAAAGATGAAGGTGGAAAAGTGTCCTTATCAGGTCACGACCTGCACTTTATCCCAGCACATTACATGCACTCTTCTGGTAACTTTTCGGTTTACGACCCTGATGCAAAAATATTGATGTCTGGCGATATTGGTGCCGCGCTCGACAGCCCTAACGCCTCTTTTTTTGTAGAAGATTTTCAAAGCCATATTCCAAAAATGACTTATTTTCATCAACGTTGGATGCCCTCTAACCGCGCCAAAAGTGATTGGATTGAGCGAGTCAGTCAGCTAGATATTGAGATGATGTGTCCGCAACATGGCGCTATTTTTCGGGGCAATGATGTTCAACGATTTTTGGAATGGCTAGATAAGCTGGAAGTTGGCGTAGCGATAAAAAAATAGCACTGTTAAGGCTCTCGATGAGAGCCTTACAAAAAGAGCAAATTAAGCTTGCGTAATGGGTTCACGCTCGACCGTATCGGGCTGATGCTCTGCGACCCAGTAAAGCCAAATCATCACTAGGCACAGCACAAAGCAAAGACCAAACAGCCAATTTGAATTGAGGTATCCAATCACCGCCCCCCCAACCAGTGGCGCAATCGCAAAACCTAACGAATAAAGCGCGGCGGCACCAAAGTAAGAACCACGCAAATGGGCGGGAGCCATGCGGTCTATTTGTACGTTTAAGGTTGGAAAAGCAATGACTTCGCCCATACTCAAAACAAAGCAAGCGAGCGCCCAACCAATTGGTAAATCTGCAGGGGTAAACAGAAAGCCGAGTTGCGCAAGCCCCATCAATAACATGCCGATCCGAGTTCGTACAAACAGCGGGACGTTTTCCAACCATTTCAACATTGGGAACTGGAAGATGATAATGGTCATGGTATTTACCAGCACTAACCCTGCGACAATTTGCGCTGCATCGGCGGCACTGGTGCGTACAATCACTTGTGGAATAGACGATTCTACCTGCCCATAGATGAACATCATGATGAAGTTCGCCACCATCAACTTCACAAAAATATTATCTTTACTGATCACTCTTAGCGTCGAAGAAAAATTAGGCAAACCAGAGCGATCGGGTTTGGTGTAGCGCCCTTTACGTTCAATACCGAGCAGCAGCCAAAAGCCAAACAATAAATACGTGCCGCCGGTAAAGAAAAAGAGAGTTTGTGGGTGAGAAAGCCCAAACGTAATCCCAAGCAGTGGCCCAATGGCACCACCTAGATTGAGTAGGAAATAGCGGATGTTAAGCGCCAGCTCGCGATCTTTCAAATTCGGCAAGTTATCACCAATCACTGCTTTGCTCGGCGCTTCAATCATTGGTCGCATTAAACCAGTAAGGACGATAAGCACGTAAAACTGCCAGATTTGATCAGCCACACCAATGCCACTGTAGGCAAATGCAGCCATCACACTGCCAAGAACCATCACCCACTTGCGACCAAATTTGTCGGAAAGATACCCTGAATACAGCCCAGTAATTGCTCCTACAACAGCAGAGGTCGCCAGCATTCCACCCACTTCAATCGGCGATGCACCATAATCTTGGTAAAGAAACACGATCAAAAATGGCCATGCCATGAAAAAACTGGTACGAGCAATCAATGTTCCGGTTAATACCGTCCACACTGAAAAATTAAACCTTTTTACCCTTTCTAAACGAAATAAGCTTTCCTCTTTCGCCATAAAAACACTCCTTACTTTCAGCCACTTGACCATGCGTTCACACGATGAACATCACATTTTTAGTTCTTATTGCGTCAATATATGAAGATAATGTTAATAAAGATAGTGTTTTTTATACGAGGGAGATCGAATCATAAAAACAAGCAGCTAACCCAAAAAAACCTAGTTATTTCGGATGGTTAGATATTCTTTGATTCATAAAAAAACCGCATAACCTTTCGAGTTATGCGGTTGAGACTAGGAAATAGTAGTCGATTTATAGTTTGAAGAAGGCGAGCTGCGCTTTTTGCTTCTCGGCCAATTGTGACAGTTCGGCACTGGCACTGGCGCTCTGGCTGATACCCGTTACGTTTTGATTTACAAGCTCAGACATATTAACCACGTTACGGTTAATATCTTGCGTGACTTGCGACTGCTCTTCTGCCGCAGTCGCCACTTGGGTATTTGAATCATTGATGTCTGAAACCGATTCCGTGATCCCAACAAGTGCATCATTTGCTCGTTGCGTTAACTCACCGTTACGCGCAAGCATCTCAATGCTGGTTTGCATACTATCGTTTGCAAGAATCGATTGGCTTTGCAGCTCTTCAATGATAACTCGAATCTCTTTAGTTGAACTCTCAGTACGTGCAGCAAGCATGCGAACTTCATCAGCCACGACCGCAAAACCACGACCAGTCTCACCTGCACGTGCCGCTTCAATAGCCGCATTCAGTGCCAATAAGTTGGTTTGTTCAGAGACACCTCGGATCACTTCAACGACATCGTTGATCTGCTCTGATTGCTCTTTTAAACGTAAAACTACGCTCGCAGCATGATTCAGCGCTTCTGACATTTGTAAGCTCGCTTGGGCGCTCTCTTTAAAAATAGCTAAGCCTGATTTAGCAAGTTCATCCGCTTCGCGAGCAGTTGAATCAGCGACCGTTGCGTTATCACTCACGTTGTTTGCTGTACTCGCAAGTTCATTCACCGCCGAAGCAACTTGTTCAATTTCACTCAACTCTTGTTGTGCATTTGACTCTGCTTGCGTCATCACCGCAGCCAGCTCGGTTGAAGCTGACGCCACTTCTTCACTAATACGGTTTAAATGATCTACCGTAGCATGTAACTGAGAGGTAGTCGTATTGACATCTTTACCAAGCTTTGAGATTTCATTCTCGCCATCCGCATCAGCGCGAATGGTTAAGTTCCCCTGCGCTAATTCACGCATCACAGCTTGCAGCTTCTGAATCGGAGCCACAATCATATTCGAAAGGATCCAAGCCACCACAAGAGATAACGCAAGCACAGACAGTACAGTAAACATCGCAGTGTTCATTGCGCTCTGTTCATGTGCTGCAATTTTATCCAATGCTTGATCTGCTTGCTGCTTAACTTTTTTACTCAGGTCAGAAACAGCACTGAGCATATCATGGCCTGTTTCTCTAAATTCGGAAATGTATGACATGTATTCAGTTTCAGATACAGCGCCTTGATCATACCGTTCCAATAATGCCAACATTTGGTTTGAAAGAGTTACGTATTCATCCACACGGCTAAGAATATGAGAAACATCACCTTGATATATTGACTCTTTTTGCAAATTTTTCAGTTGTGTGGCAATGTCATTTTTCGTTTGTTTTAACTCGAGTGGAAGCTCCTTACGATAGCGTGGGTCAATAATCGAATACAGTGCATTAATGCGCATCAAGTTAATATCATCGACTACAAATACGGACAATGTCTCCTCATTTTCTTGAACGGTACTTCTTACAGCCGTAGCCTCAAACTGATCATGCTCTAAATTATTTTTTGTAATCCACAGAGCGACTACTAAGGCAAATGTGGTAATTAAAACAGGAAGCAGTACCTGAACTCGGATAGGCAAATCTTTCAGTGAAAAGTGCATAAATCTCTCTAAAATGTAGCGGTGGCCATAAAACCAAAAGGTAATGCACTGTAATTTATGCTAGATGAAAGCGACTAATGAATATTTATAAAATTATAAATAAAGAACAAACTCAATAAAAACAAACAACTAGAGTTGGCAAAGTAATTCTTTTCATCTTTTTTTACAAATTGATATAAAAATGACCACTCGATGAGTGGCCATTAAACCATTAACAATATTTCAAAAATCACCCAATAAGGTTATTTTCTAAGCGCATTCAGTTTGGCTTGTGCTAAACCGAAGATGGTATCAACCGGGTAGCTGCCATCTTCTGTTGCTTCGCCTGCGGGTTTGCCAGTAAAGAGCTCAACCGCTTCAGTGACATGTTCAATAGCCCAGATATTGAACTCCCCTTTCTCGACCGCTTTAACAACGTCAGCGCGTAACATCAGATTGTGCATGTTTGAACGAGGAATGATGACACCTTGCTGGCTGGTGCGCCCTTTGATTGCACACACATCAAAGAAACCTTCAATTTTCTCATTCACACCGCCAATCGGCTGCGACTCACCAAATTGGTTCATCGAACCTGTGATCGCAATATCTTGGCGATTAGGCCGTTTAGAAAACGCAGACACAATCGCACAGAATTCGGCCATGCTGGCACTATCACCATCCACACCACCGTATGATTGCTCAAATGTGATGGTTGTGGTAAGTGGTACGCGCGCCGTACGGCCAAATACCGAAGAGAGATACGCGGATAAAATCATCACACCTTTAGAGTGGATGCTGCCACCCAGATCGACACTGCGCTCGATATCGATAATGTCACCATCGCCATAGGAAGTGGTGGCGGTAATACGGTTTGGCGCACCAAACATATGATCGCTGGTGCTCAATACCGACAGCGCATTCACCTGCCCGACCGCCATGCCTTGCGTTTGGATTAGCGTTGTACCGTTAACATACGACTCCATCACACTGTCTTGCAGGCGGCTCACTCGCATCTCTTGGTTGCTGAGCGCCTCTTCGACATGGTTCTGGCGGATCATGTTTGAATTCGCCTGCTTCGCCACATAGTTAGATTCGCGTAACAAATTGGCAATATGCGCCGAATGAAGTGACAGTTTGCCTTGATCGCCCGTTGTACGTGAACTGTGTTCAATGATGCGTGCAATCGCTTTACGGTCGCAATGCAGCATATTGTTGTCGTGCACTATGCTCGAAATAAAACGCGCGTAATGTAGCTCGGTATCGGGCGTACGTTTCATCTCATCTTCAAAATCGGCCGTTACTCGGAACAATTCGCTAAATTCAGGATCGTAATGAGTCAGCAGCTGATAGGTGTGGTAATCACCAAATAGGATGATTTTCACATTTAGCGGGATAGGCTCTGGATCAAGTGAAACCGTCCCTGTTAGCGTGACCTCTTTTTCCAAAGAGGTAAAACTCATTTGGCGTGAACGCAGCGCGCGCTTTAAACCGTCCCAAACATAGGGCTGCTCAAGCACTTTCACCGCATCCATCAACAGCACACCACCATTGGCTTTATGTAAACTACCCGCTCGAATCAACGAAAAATCGGTAAATACTGTGCCTTTAAAAGTCGCCGTTTCGATATAACCAAATAGAGAGTGGTAGTTCGGGTTCTCTTCTACCACGATCGGTAGCTTGTCAGAAGGCTGGCTGACCAGTACATTGACTTTGTAGCGACGCGGCAGACGCTTATCTAAAGAAGCTGTCGCGACTTCGCCTTGCTCACTGTCTTCATCTAAGAAAATGTCCGCATTATCGACGATGTCTTTTTGTAACTCCGTGAGATACGTTTTGATGTCTGGGTAGCCAGAATAATCTTGCTTAAGCTGCTTAATAAAGTGGGTAATGACACCAAGCGTTACTTCATCATTGAGCTTTTTGATCTTCTCACTGTAGGAGTCTTCCCATTCTGTCAGTTGACGTACCATATTGCGTAGGCTGATTTCTAGCTCATCAATGGTATGACTAAAGTGCTCTTGCTCTTTTTTAGACAAGGCGTCAAAGGACTCTTCGGTGTGCATCTCTTCACCGTTCATCGCAACAAATTGATAGTCGCCTTGAGTGGTGATGGTTAAGCTAATGCCTTTATCTTTGGCTTCTTTACTGATGCTATCCAATTCACTTTGCTGTTTTTGTGCCATCTGATTTTTCAGTTTATCGGCACGAGCAAAGTAAATCTCGTTATCAAAAGCTAACGGGATCGCATTGACCAACTTATTCATTAACTTTTCAATGTCTTGCTTTAGTTTAACCCCAATACCCGAAGGTAACTTCAGCACTTTTGGGGTTCGAATATCGCTGAAATTGGCCACATAACACCAATCAAACAACGCATCGACATCATGCTGATGGCGGTTTAAATAGCGCAAAATCATCGTACGTTTGCCCAACCCATTACGGCCAATAGCGTAGATGTTGTAACCCTTCTCTTTGATCGACATTGCAAATTCGACCGCTTTTTGCGCCCGTTCTTGCCCCACAATCTCATCAACTGGGTCTAACTCCTTAGTTGATTTACAAGGGAGTTTTTCTAACTGTGCAACGTGGTAGAGCTGCTCTGCATTCAATCGTTGAATCGCCATCACTCCGCTCCTTAGCTTTTGGATTCTTGTTGTAGTTTGACCTAAGTGTAGAAGCAATTCATTTATATTTTAGCGAGTTACACCTTATTCGCGTTTAACCGAACAAATAATAAACAATCACCACACTTAAAATCGCAAATAACAATTATTTGCATTTGATAATAAATTGCATTTAAATAAGTGGACGCCGTCATTCTGGAGAATTGAGTATGGACTTACAACAGTGCTGGACAAGCTATCTCAAGGCTGAACAACTATTAGCGCAGGGGCATTGGCCACAAGCACACTGTTTGTTTGAAGATGTACTGCATCATATGCCAAGCCATATTCAATCAGCGCTAAACTGCGAACATACAAAACCTTGCCAGTTGGTGTGCTTGATCTCTGGGCTATGTGATGCTGCTGTTTCTCAATCTGAAATTTTCAACCACTTGGGCCAGCATAAACAAGCCTTTGATGTCTTAAATCAATCTTATGCTCTGCTGCAGTTTACTGCGATTGAGCCCAATGCCTTGGTTAACCGCCTTGCCAACGTACTCACCAAACAAAGCGATGACTTGCTCAAACATATGGGTGCTTTTTGTTCAGCGCAGCGCAGTGCGACTTGGATGTTGGAGTTCGAACACGTACAAAAAGCGCACCACTATTTCAACCAACTCAAACGTTATAACCAAGTACAGGCTCAAGTTCCGTCGTCAAACTGTCATTGTTCAACTGAATAATCACCATAGAGTTACCATTCCGGATAAGACTGACCACCTAGCATCATTCACAGCCGCTATAAGTAACGTGCTGTGGTCAGGGGATGAGACTTAGGCAGAACGTAACCTCTCACCCTGAAAATGTGTCGAGATGGCATGAGAATTTAATCGATTGCGTTATCAATAGTTGATGTATGTCAAATTGTCGTAGACAATACGCACCCGAGTCTAGGGGCGATCCCTAGGCTGCGTTCTGCACTTTTGGAGGAGCGCATTGGTTTTAACTATCGACATTATAGTTAGAGCCTATTTTCTATTTTTGCATGACGCTGCTACCGTTGGCGCATGCTAAATACCTCGTTTTTAAGGGAAAGATGATGGTAATACCTGAAAACAGCAGTATTGTGATTTTTGGTGCTTCAGGCGACTTAACCTATCGCAAGCTTATACCTGCTCTGTATCACTTGTTCGCCAGTGATCAACTGCCGAAATCCTTTGCTATTCTGGGTGTCAGCCGAACCCAATACAGCGATGAGTCATACCGTGAAAAATTAAAGCGCTCTCTTCAGGAAATGGAAAAGACCGTCCCAGATATTCTCGACGCCTTTTGCGAGCACTTACATTATCAAGCGATCAATACTTCAGATGTTGCAGAATACGCGCAGCTCGCCACGCGCCTTGACTCTTTGGCTGATCAATACCAATTCACGCAACGCAACACTCTGTTCTATCTCGCGACGCCGCCGAGCCTTTATGGCGTCATCCCGGCCAATCTCGCAGCGCATGGATTAAATAGCGAAGCGCAAGGTTGGAAGCGTTTGATCATCGAAAAACCGTTTGGTTATGACCTCGCATCGGCTCAAAGCCTTGATATCGAAATTCATCGCCATTTCCAAGAACACCAGATCTACCGTATCGACCATTATTTAGGCAAAGAGACGGTACAAAACCTGTTGGTTTTCCGTTTTGCTAACGGGATGTTCGAACCTTTGTGGAACCGCAATTTCATTGACTATGTCGAAATTACAGGCGCAGAATTTTTGGGCGTCGAAGAACGCGGTGGCTATTACGACGGTTCTGGTGCGGTGCGTGATATGTTCCAAAACCATTTACTGCAAGTGTTAGCTATGGTTAGCATGGAACCACCAGCCGCCATTAATGCCGATTCAATTCGTAACGAAGTCAATAAAGTGCTGCAAAGCCTGCAACCGCTTTCTGATGATGACCTACGCCACAACCTCGTACTGGGGCAATATACGGAATCGGAAGTTCGTGGCCAGTTTTTACCCAGTTACCGTGATGAACATGGTGTGGCAGCAGATTCGCGCACTGAAACCTATGTCGGTTTGAAAATGTTTATCAATAACTGGCGCTGGAATGGTGTGCCATTTTATGTGCGTTCAGGTAAACGTTTACCAACGCGCGTCACCGAAGTGGTCATTCACTTTAAGCGTACGCCACACCCTGTTTTTGGACAAAATGCCCCTGAAAACAAGCTCATCATCCGCATTCAGCCCGATGAAGGCATTCAAATGAGCTTTGGTTTGAAGGAGCCGGGTGCGGGCTTTAAAGCCAAAGAAGTCTCTATGAACTTCCATTACACATCACTGGAAGAAACCAAGATGTTGACCGCTTATGAACGACTTCTTTTGGATGCGCTCAACGGTGATGCAACTTTATTTGCGCGTACCGATGCCGTAGAAGCGTGTTGGAAGTTCGTGCAACCTATTTTGGATTTTAAACAAGACCCTCAATCGCTGTTTGGCTATGCCTGTGGCACGTGGGGACCAAAAGAGTCCGATTTGCTGCTACACAATGATGGCCGCGCGTGGCGCTTCCCGTGTAAAAACTTGACCGATACGGATTACTGCGAATTATGATCAATCATAAAATTTTTCAAACCCCAGAACAGGTGGTTGAAACGCTCGCCAATGAAATGCAACGCTATAGCGAGCAAGGTCAGCCGGTTCATATCTCCCTTTCCGGTGGCAGCACACCCAAAATGCTGTTCAAATTATTGGCCAGTGAACCTTATGCACAGGCGATTACATGGCAAAACCTGCATTTCTGGTGGGGTGATGAACGCTGTGTTGCTCCTGACGATGCCGAAAGCAACTTTGGTGAAGCCAATACACTGCTGTTTAGCCAAGTGAACATTCCACCTCAAAATATTCACCGTATTCGCGGCGAAGATGATCCACAAACCGAAGCTAAGCGCTTTGCCGATGAAATGGCAAAAGTCATTCCATCCGTCAACGGTACTCCTGTTTTTGATTGGATTTTGCTCGGTGTTGGCGCAGATGGCCATACGGCATCCCTGTTCCCTAATGTGACCGACTACGAGGATGAGAATTTATCTTTAGTGGCAACGCATCCGGAATCAGGCCAACTTCGTGTCTCTAAAACAGCGAAAGTGTTGGAAGCTGCAAAACGCATTAGTTACCTCGTTCTTGGCGCAGGTAAAGCCGAGATCGTACACGAAATTCACACCACGAAAGCCGAGGATCTTCCTTATCCGGCTGCCAAAGTTAAATCAACAACTGGCGAAACAGAGTGGTTTTTAGATTCAGATGCCGCAACAAAGATTGCGTGAAGGAGAGAAATAAATGAAAGGTGATATCGGTGTAATCGGCCTAGCAGTGATGGGCCAAAACCTTATCCTAAATATGAACGACCACGGTTTTAAAGTGGTAGCTCACAACCGTACCGCGGCAAAAGTCGATGAGTTCCTAGCAGGTCCAGCGAAAGACACCAATATTGTTGGTGCTTATTCACTGCAAGAGTTAGTCGACAAACTGGCGACACCTCGCAAAGTGATGCTGATGGTGCGTGCGGGCCAAGTCGTGGATGATTTCATCGACCAACTGGTTCCGCTACTCGATAAAGGTGACATCATTATCGACGGTGGTAACACGAACTTCCCAGACACCAACCGCCGTGTTGCAGCACTGCGTGAAAAAGGTATTCACTTTATCGGTACAGGCGTTTCTGGCGGCGAAGAAGGGGCACGTTTTGGCCCATCTATCATGCCAGGTGGCGCACCTGAAGCTTGGGAAGCCGTGAAGCCAATTTTCCAAGGTATCTCAGCAAAAACCGAAGCTGGTGAACCTTGCTGTGATTGGGTGGGTAACGACGGCGCGGGCCACTTCGTTAAAATGGTACACAACGGTATCGAATATGGCGACATGCAGCTAATTACCGAAGCTTATCAGTTTATGAAAGACGGCTTGGGTTTAAACCATGATGAAATGCAAAAAGTGTTTGCTGATTGGAATAAGACCGAGCTCGATAGCTACCTAGTGGAAATCACCGCTGATATCTTAGGCTACAAAGACGAAGATGGTGAAGCTCTGGTTGAGAAAATCCTCGATACTGCTGGCCAAAAAGGCACAGGTAAATGGACGGGCATTAACGCACTCGATATGGGTATTCCGCTGACGCTGATCACTGAGTCAGTTTTCTCTCGTTGCCTTTCAGCATTGAAAGATCAGCGCGTTGCTGCCGAAGCGCTGTTTGGTAAGAGCAATATGCAGATCGAAGGTGATAAACAAGAGTGGGTTGATGCACTTCGTCAAGCGCTACTTGCGTCTAAGATCATCTCTTACGCACAAGGCTTTATGCTAATGCGCCAAGCGTCTAACGAGAATGGTTGGAATCTTAACTACGGTAACGTGGCATTGATGTGGCGTGGTGGTTGTATCATCCGCTCCGCATTCCTGAGCAACATTCGTGATGCGTTCGAAGCTAACCCAGAAATCGCCTTCTTAGGTTCAGATGCCTACTTCAAGGGCATTTTGGATAACTGCCTAGCGGCTTGGCGTAAAGTAGCGGCCAAATCAATGGAAGTCGGCATTCCAATGCCATGTATGACCTCCGCGCTCACTTTCTTAGATGGCTACACCACCGCTCGCTTACCGGCTAATTTACTGCAAGCCCAACGTGATTACTTTGGTGCTCACACTTATGAGCGTACTGACCGTCCACGTGGTGAATTCTTCCACACAAACTGGACTGGTACAGGCGGAAATACGGCGTCTACCACTTACGACGTATAAAAAATTCGGCTTACGATGAAAAAAGGACTAGCTAAGCCCCTTCATCTACGCCTATAATTTGACCGTCATGGAGGATGTTAACTAGGTTAACATCCTCTATTTTTTTGTTTCCAAAACTACATGAGATCCAAAGATGACCATCAATAAGTTCTATGTACTTGTCCCACAGGCTGTGGAAGAAGACACTCATAGGGAAAATGAAGTTCAATCTGCTATGGAAGCTCAACGTCAGGCATTAGTGCAACAAGCGCAGAAACAAGGCGCAGTAGCATAATCCATAAGCAGAGTGTGGCAACACGCTCTGCTTATCACTCCTCTCTACCTCACCTATAGGCATATCGTTTGCCAATCATGATTCACGAAATACTCCTTTAAGTGATCAATCAAAGCTCTGACAGCGGGTGATAAATGACGCCGAGAAGGATATAAAGCGTAAATGTCCATTTTCTTCGGTTGCCAATGCGCTAACACCTGCTGTAAGTCCCCCCTTTCTAACGCACCCTTGGCTAGATAAGTCGGCTGTAAAGCAACGCCCATCCCGTGGATAGCCGCATGTAACAAAGTGGTGGCTTCATTCGCAGTTAGCTGGCATGGCACCTCCACCGATTGATGCTTATCATCTTGTTTTAAATGCCAAATATGTCGCTCAAAGTTTTTGTATCCAAGACAACGATGCTGTGAGAGATCGCTTGGTGTGAGTATTGGCTCACAGCGCATTAGATACTCAGGAGAGGCAACCAATACAGAATCACATTGGGCGATAGGGCGCCCGATTAAAGAAGGATCGGGATCGGCTGCAATACGGATCGCTAAATCAATTCGCTCTGCAATCAAATCTGCGGTTTTATCCTGTACATCAATATCAATTTCGATATTTGGATGCGTATTCAAAAAAGGTTTAACGGCCGGGATCAGTTGAGAAAAGCCAAACGACATGCTGGTCGCAATCCGGATTTTTCCAGATAACGACTGTTGATCCATCAACTGATGTTCTAATTGCTGCGCTTGCTCGACCCATAATTTTATCGCGTCTAGGCATTGAACTCCTGCTGATGTGAGCGATACTTTTCGTGTGGTTCGGTTCAATAACCGAGCTTGTAACCAAGTTTCCATGGTTTCAACATGCCGAGTCACCATAGGACGAGAAATATCCAGCCGTTCCGCTGTCGCCGTAAAACTTTGGGTAATCGCTATATCTAAAAAGACCTGAGCTGCTGTGAGTTTGTCCATGATTAGTTCTAATTAAGAAACAATGATGTCAATTATTAGCTATATATCCGAACAAGTCTAATTCGTATGATAGCTCCCGAACCGATAACATACTCTTTGGATAAATAATCATGAAAACACTGACTCTACTTACAGCAACCACACTCATCAGCAGCACCGCGTTTGCAGCACAACAACCTTTGACACTTGACGTCTACAATGCAGATGGCAATAGCTTCCATGTCAACTCCACTTTGGTTTATGGCGAAACAGAAGCGATGGTGGTTGACACTGGCTTTACTAAAGCCGACGCACTCCGTATTGCAGCAAAAGTACTCGACTCTGGCAAAAACTTAACCACGATTTTTATTAGCCAAGCTGACCCTGATTACTACTTTGGCGCTGAAGTACTGCATGACATGTTTCCACAAGCGAAAGTGCTGACGACGCCTGGCGTACGTGCAACGATTGCAGAAAAACTCGAAGGTAAACTGGCATTTTGGGCTCCAAAAATGGGGGCAAATGCCCCTGTAAAACCGATACTACCAACGGCTTATAATGGCAAAACCTTAACCATTGATGGGCAAACTATTGAAATTCGCGATGCGGATGGAGCATTAGCGCATCGTCCTTATTTATGGATACCAGCCAATAAAGCGATTTTAGGTAACGTCGCGGTATACGGAAATGTTCATTTATGGATGGCTGATGCACAAAGTGATGCGAGCCGCCAAGCTTGGGCGCAACAACTTGATCAAATGAAAGCACTCAAACCAAACGTAGTGATCCCGGGGCATATGACTTCTGGAACAGCGCTTGATGCTTCTTCAATTGAATTTGCACAACAATATCTTATGGATTTTGCTAAAGCCAAAGCAAACAGCAAAGACAGCGCTCAGTTAATTCAAACCATGCAAAACCTTTACCCTAATGCTGGCCTACCAATGGCTTTAGAAATTGGTGCCAAAGTTCATATGGGTGAGATGAAATGGTAAACGTCCACTATATTTTCGACCCAATGTGTGGCTGGTGTTACGGAGCAACCTCTCTGATTCAGCAGTTGAATGAAATGAGCGGAGTCAAACTGCACCTTCATCCGGGTGGAATGATCGAGCGATCGCCTCTTTCAGATGGTTTTCGCCAACATGTACTGCAAGCTGATCAGCGCATTGCTCAGCAAACAGGAGCCGTATTTGGGGAAGGTTACATCGCCAAAATCAAAAGTGGCGAAACCGTGATATTGGACTCATACGTTACTGCTCAAGCCATTATTGCAGCACAATTACTCGGTGTATCGCCAAGTGTTATGCTCAAAAGCATTCAACAAGCGCATTACCAGCAAGGTTTGCCTGTGGCCGATACTGACACATTGGCACTGTTAGCCCAATCGCTTGACCTAGAGCCAAATCAATGGGAACAAGCGATGGAGCAAGCCAAAGCTCAGTTACCAGAGCAGTTAGAGCAGACGCAAAGCTTAATGGCGCAATATCAGCTTTCTGGTTTTCCCTCGATTGTGTATGAAGCAGAGGGGCAATGGCGAACCGTATCTGTTAGCCATTTCTATAATCGACCACAACAATGGGCTGATTTCTGGAAAAATATGACTCAGTAATTAGTGCCTCATCCCTCTCTTGACTAAAGAGAGGGATTTTTCCATCTACTTGTTCATCATTTTGATGCTTTTACGCACCACTAAAGTCGGCTCTAATTGGACAATTTGCGGTTCGAGCGCTTCGTTTTCTAAACGGGCAAGTAAGGTGTCAACTGCCGCTTTACCTAAACGATATTTGGGTTGATGAATAGTGGTTAGAGCTGGCGACATGAAACGGGCGATGTGAATATCGTCATACCCCATCAGCGAAAGATCTTCAGGAATGCGGATCCCTTTTTCATTAGCTGCATTAATCACACCCATTGCCATCATGTCATTAGAGACAAAAATCGCACTCGGTAATGGTCCTTTGGCTAACATTTTATTGAACGCTTCGTAGCCACCTTCACATTCAAAATCGGATTCCACAATCCAATTGGGATAAATGTCCAAACCTGCTTCCAAGACAGCGCGCTTATAGCCTTCATAACGCATTTGAGCTTGATGTCGAATCAATGGCCCGGTAATGCAACCGATTTCTTTATGACCGCACTCAATCAAATAGTTCGCCGCAATATAACCACCACGTAAAGAGTTATCTTGTATTTTATCGCTAGGAAAGAGCATTGGGCCCCAATCCATCACCACGACAGGGATATCTGGGTAGCGTTCAAAAACGTCAATCCGCTCACCTTCTAAGGTGGAGCACATCAAAAGTAAGCCATCAACGCGCTTTTGCAGTAGCGTGTTGATAGAGGCTTGCATTCGCTGGCTATCCCCTTCGGTATTACACAAAATAAGGTTATAACCTTTGTGGTAGCAACTGCGTTCTACCCCTTTGACCACTTCGCCAAAAAAGGGGTTCGTCGAAGTGGTCACTAACATACCAATGGTGCGCGTTCGGTTCATTTTGAGACTGCGAGCCAATGCTGACGGGGCATAGTTCAGATCTTGCGCGGCTTTATTGACACGCTCAGCAATTTCATCGCTCACATAGCGAGATTTATTAATGACATGGCTGACGGTAGACGTGGATACACCGGCTAATCTTGCAATATCTTTCATTGTCGCCATGTCTGTTTTTCCTATTCTATTGATGCTGAGCGAGAAACGCGTCCACTTCTACTCGGGTGGGTATTGAGGTTTGCGCGCCAAAACGGGTAACAGAAATGGCTGCCGCAGCATGTGCAAATTTAATGGCTGATTCTAAAGGCATATCTTCCAACAAACCCGTGACCAAAGCACCGTTAAACGTATCACCTGCCGCGGTGGTGTCTGTCACATCGACTTTAAAACCAGCAATCAGTTGACCACGCCCATTTTGGCTTAGCCAAACGCCTTTTGCACCTAAGGTGATCAAGACGATTTCAATCCCTTTTTTATGCAGTTCATTGGCCGCTAATTGCGCCGTGTGATCATCATCAACCGTAATCCCCGTTAAGCGCTGCGCTTCCGTTTCGTTTGGTGTGATCACATCGACACATTCTAGCAGAGTATCAGGCAGATCTCGGGCAGGCGCTGGGTTTAAAATCACATTGGTACGATTTTGTTTGGCGATTTGCGCAGCTTTAATAATGCCATCGATTGGCGTTTCCAGTTGCATCAATAAATATTTGGCCGCACCAATGGCGGCTAAATCCGCTTCAATGGCATCAGCCGTCAGCTTGTCATTCGCCTCTGCCGAAATACAGATGCTGTTTTCTCCGCTGTCCGAGACTTGGATCATCGCAATGCCCGTCGGACAATTGGGCTGCATTTTAACTCCCGCAATGTTGATACCATCGAGCTTAAAATTCTCACGAATATTGATACCGAATGCATCGTCACCCACGCAGGCAATAAAACCGATGTCCGCTTTTAATCGCGCGGCCGCTACAGCTTGGTTGGCCCCTTTACCACCGGGAATAACTTGATAATGACGACCATGCAGCGTCTCGCCCGGGCGAGGAAATGAAGGCACTTGCAAAACATGGTCAGCGTTAACACTACCTAATACCACTAACTGATTCATAATTTGTCCTTTGTTCATGAGTGAACATGTTTGAAATAGAGCTGGAGAGGTTTGGCTTTTGTGGCTTCACCTGAAAAAACAAACCTATCGAGCCTGATTACTGGTTATTGATGACTGAGGGGTTATAGAAGAGGTAGCTCTCTACGAGCCAGTAAAGAGCTACCTACAGCAAAGATTATTTGCTGATGATTTTTAGAGGAACCGGAATGTACTCATCCACTTGTTCGCCTTTTAGCATTTTATCGGCCGTTTCAATGCCAAGTGCACCGATCATGTCTGGTTGTTGAGCAACAGTCGCAGCAAGTTGCCCGCGTTCTACCGCCGCGATACCATCGTCGGTACCATCAAAACCGATGATCATCACCTCTTTGCCTGATGCTTGAACGGCGCGAAGTGCACCCAATGCCATTTCATCATTTTGGGCAAATACGGCTTGAACATCTGGGTTTGCCGCTAGCAGGTTTTCCATTACATTCAAACCTTTAGTGCGGTCAAAATCAGCAGGCTGGCTAGCAAGCAGTTCCATTTCACTGCCTTTCACCGCGTTCATGAAACCTTCTCCACGCTCACGAGCGGCCGATGTGCCGGCAATCCCTTCCAGTTGAATGACTTTGGCTTTTGCACCGATTTTTTCGACGATAAAGTGACCGGCCATTTCACCACCGACTACGTTATCAGAAGCGATGTGGCTCACAACATCACCACGGCTTGCACCGCGATCCAGTGTCAACACTGGCACTTTAGCGCGGTTGGCCATACGAATGGCGTTAGAGACGGCATCAGAATCGGTTGGGTTGATCAAAATCGCTTTAACGCCACGAACGGTTAAGTCTTCTACGTTTGATAGCTCTTTGCTTGGATCATTTTGTGAATCCAAGACGATCAGGTTGTAGCCTAGCTCTTTCGCTTTCGCTTCTGCGCCATCTTTCATGGTGACAAAAAATGGGTTGTTCAGAGTGGATAGTACAATCGCCATGGTGTCTTGCGCATGCGCAGCCACAGAGACAGTGGTGGAAAGTAGAGCAGCAGAGATTAAAGTTGCAAGTTTTTTCATCTTTATAGTCCTTTTTGTAGGGGCCGTTTTAAAGCTAATATGGCTCGCTTTAAAACGGAGGTTTTCTATCGTGTTACTTATTTTTGTTATCCACGAGTACCGCGAGCAAAATAACCACGGCTTTCGCAATCATTTGGTAGTAAGAAGAGACATCAAGCAGGTTCAGCGCGTTATTAAGAAAGCCGATGATCAGCGCCCCAATTAACGTGCCCATAATGCGTCCTTTACCACCCATCAAGCTGGTACCACCAAGTACGACGGCAGCGATGGCATCCAGTTCATAACCCATACCAGCAGTCGGTTGCGCAGAAGAGAGGCGAGACGTGACGATGATGCCAGCCAGCGCAGCCAATAGACCGCAGATGGCGTACACACCAATTTTCACGCGATCCACATTAATACCTGACAATCGAGTCGCAGACTCATTGCCACCTAGCGCGTAAACATAGCGGCCAAAACGTGTATGGTTGAGTAAGTACCAAACCGCAGCAAAGACTACCACCATCATCCACACCGGAACGGGAATACCCAACGCGTAACCTGTACCAAACCAAGCAAAAGCATCTGCAGTATCGGTAAAACCTGTCGAAATTGGACGCCCATCGGTATAAACCATGGTCACACCACGCAATAAGGTCATGGTGACTAAGGTGGCAATAAACGCCTGCACTTTACCTTTGGCGATAATGATGCCGCTAATCGCACCCAGTGCCGCGCCAGCAAGTAACGCTGTAGGGACTGCGATAATGACAGGAATCTCAAGACCAATCATGGTTGCAGCAAAAGCGCCGCACAACGCCAGTACCGAGCCAACACTCAAATCGATACCTGCCGTTAGAATAACCAAGGTCATCCCCACAGCGATAATGGCGTTGACTGAGGTTTGGCGCAAAATGTTCAGTATGTTGTCAACCGTGAAGAAATTGGGGTTTAAAAAAGAGACAACGACCACTAAAAAAAGCAAAGCAATCAGTGATTTTTGCTCAATGAGCCACTCTTTACTGATCCATTTTCTGCGGTTAGTTTGGGTTGAATTACTCATGCTGTTACTGCTCATGCTGCTTCCTCATTGATCTTTTTGCCTACCGCACAGGCGAGTAGAATCTCTTGGTTGGCTTGTTTGGCACTGAATTCGCCGCTGATTCGACCTTCATGCATCACCAAAATTCGGTCACTCATCCCTAGCACTTCTGGCATCTCTGACGAAACCAAAATAATACTCATCCCTTCGGCTTTAAATTGGTTAATCAATTGGTAAATCTCTTTTTTGGCTCCCACGTCAACCCCGCGTGTGGGTTCATCCAAAATCAAAACTTTGGGACGTGTCATCAACCCTTTCGCAATCGCTACTTTTTGCTGATTGCCACCGGACAAATTACCAATGATTTGATCACGAGATGGCGTTTTGATGTTGAATAGGCGAATAAAATCTTCCACTGCGATGACTTCATCACTGTGTTGAATCTGTACACCTTTGCTAAATTTATTCAACGCACACAGTGACATGTTCTCTTTCACCGACAGGCCAAGAACCAAACCGTCCCCTTTGCGATCTTCTGAAATATACGCGATACCGTTTGCAAGGCCATCTTGTGGGCTGACTGGGTTGATGGTTTTGTTCTCAAGGTTAATCACGCCTCGCTCACTGGGCAGCGCGCCGTAAATCACTTTCATTAATTCAGTGCGCCCTGCGCCCATCAAACCCGAGACACCGAGGATTTCACCTCGTTTGAGCGTAAAATTAATGTCATGCACACCTGAGCCCGTAAGGCCTATCACTTCAAGACAAGTGTCGCCGTGCTTTACCTCAATACGCGGATACTGTTCTTCTAATTTCCGGCCGACCATCATCTCAATCAGGCCATCTTCATTGGTGTCAGACACTTTGCACTGGCCAATGAATTTGCCATCACGTAACACGGTAATATCGTCACAAATTTCAAAAATTTCTTTCAACCGATGTGAGATATAAACAATGCCGCAACCTTGTTCACGCAGCTCGTTAATCACATTAAATAACGATTCAGTTTCGGTATCCGTCAGCGCATCCGTCGGTTCATCCATGATGATCACTTTCGACTCAAATGAGAGCGCTTTTGCAATCTCAACCATCTGTTGCTCACCAAGGCTTAAGTCACCCAACAAGGTCTTGGAGCTGTGTTTAACATTTAAGCGAGCCAGTAGTTTGTCGGCTGCTTGGTACATTTCATTCCATAAAATTCGCCCCATCGCACCGGTTATCTCTCTGCCTAGAAAAATGTTTTCAGCAATAGTTAATTCCGGAATCAAATTCAACTCTTGGTGAATAATGCTGATGCCTGCTTGTTGTGAATCTCGTGGGCCTTTAAAGGCGGCTGGTTTTCCTTGGTAAGTGATAGAACCCGCATCCAATGAATAGATACCCGTCAACACTTTCATTAAGGTTGATTTACCCGCGCCGTTTTCGCCCATCAACGCCATCACGCGGCCGGGGTAAACATTGAGGCTAGCTTTATCGAGCGCTTTCACGCCGGGGAACGCTTTTTCAATCTCACTGAGCGCTAAAATTGCTTGAGTCATAGTGGATCCTCAATCGCGGCTTAAAACACGACGCCTGCTTGAAAAATAACATTCGCATACGGCGTACATTCGCCTGTTCTTACCACGGCGCGGCTGCGCATAGTGCGCTCTTTAAAATCTTGATGAGAGAGGTAAGTGACAGCAATCGCTTTCTCGCATAACTCCTCTTCCGCTTTCAGCTCAGCAAGCAGTGCTTTGTGATGCTCAGGGCTTACTTGTGCAAACTCTTCAGCAATGATCACACCTTCAATTTGAGATTCAGAAAGAATCACGCGGACCGTGTCAATAAAACCGGGAATACCGTGAGTTAATGCTAAATCAATACGCTGCACTTCATCAGGAATGGGCAAACCTGCATCACAAATTGTGATTTCGTCGGTATGCCCTAAAGTAGCCACCAAGTAAGAGAGTTCTGAGTTTAATAGGGTACTTTTTTTCATTGTTATACCTTCACGTTAGGCTTTATGTTTCGCTTTTTGACACCTTTCTATCACTCTTGAATCGTTCAAGAAAATCTCATCGAAACGTTTCGATGAATCCTAGCGTAGCAAAAATAATTTGCACGATGCGAAAATAGGTAATGTGATTTTGATCGTTGATTAGTGAACTGAGGAGTAAAAAAGAGTGAGGACCATCACTGAGTGATTTGTCATTAGATGCCCATTTTTAGCATAGGATTAACACTGAGACCGTGATTTTAGGTATAGTCACTCCGAACAAAAATCGCATCCATTTGGAACTCAAACATGAAAAAAATAGCCTTGGTATTGTTTACTGCATTCTCACTCGCCGCCTGCTCAGAAGTGGGCAGCGAAGCATGGTGTCAAGATATGAAAGAGAAACCAAAAGGCGAATGGAACGCCGGGCAGGCAGTGGATTATGCAAAGCACTGTGTCTTCCAATCACAAATTGGCAGCGACGCGTGGTGTGAAGATATGAAAGACAAGCCAAAAGGTGATTGGACAGCGAATGAGGCTGGTTCTTACGCTAAATATTGTGTGCTGTAAGAAGGGAGTTCCCAGAGCTAGGTTGGCTCTGGGAGATTGCAAATAAAAACATGATGTTCTACAAAAATCTATTTCGCGAAATCTTCACATACATCACTAACCATTTTTATTGCTACGTATTCATTAGCATACTTACGTATAATCATCGGAGTTTGAGTATCATAACTGCCCCACTTTGCTTTATCTATAAAACAAATATGTATTCCACTACTGGTTTCTTTAAGAAACTTAATCTCATACTTCCAATAATCACTTTCAATCAGAATTGATTCATTTGATATCTTCGGTTTAGGTAAATCCAACTGTGGAAAATAGCGCTGATTCTCAGATATTTTCTGCATAAGCGAGCTATTAAACGATGTTATATCTAAGGATTTATATATTTCATTGCTTGAAAATGCATGAGCATAGGATGTTATTATACAAAAAAGAAACACCAGTGATTTTTTCATTTTATTTCTCCTATTAATTTTGCTTCTTTTTTTCTGCGCGTGGGATATTTATCACCAAATTTCATTAAGTTATCATACATTTCTACCCAATTTTGTTCGATGGCTTGCTTCCAGAAATTTTCTGTCTCTGATGGTAAATAACCATATTGGTATGACAATGAAGCAATGACAGTTTGAGCCTGCCACGGTAAACATTCAAACTTTGTCGTCTTGGATATTCGATTGTATAAATCAACAATACGTTTTGTCTCTGATTTTTTTACTTTTGATACTAGAATTTCTAATTCAAAATCGTTAACCATAAGAGGATTCTTAATCAAAATAGCTTCAGCTTCACTCTTTTTATAACCAAGATAAGGTGTAAGCTTATCTACCAAAGAAGCAGGGAGACCTAAAGCAATTAAATCTGATTTTGAGCGTGCTCCCAAATCAAATCCTGAAGCAATAGTGACACCACTATTACTATTTTCGACATCAGGAACATATCCTTTCTTTTTTACTCCTTCAAGTTCTTTAATGAAGTCAAAATTGATCATCAATTTACACTGCGATTTTGACTCCCAACCATCCATCAAAGCCTCATCCAGTGCAAGTAATGTGCCTTGGCCAACAATACCATCAACGGGGCCAATGCTGTATGACGGATGCGTTTGATGACTGGGTTGATAACTTTTTTGGAACTGCTCAATGGCCGTTTTGGTTTTATTACCGAAATCACCATCGACTTGCAAATCAAATTTCATTTTGATTAACGCTTGCTGAATCAAGCTCACTTCTTCGCCATTGTTGCCTTTTCTGAAAGCGCTGGCTTGTTTCTTCGCTAACTTCTCCAGATCTTCTGAAGGTTTCAACACATCCGATTGTAGCAGTGATGCTTTATCTTCGTTTTGTGCATCCTCTTTTGGGCTCTCTTCCTGAGCGCTCTTTTCTGCCGCCTTAGATTCTGACTGCTTTTCTGATGATGCAGATGATTTCTGCGCAGCGGATTGTACTGCGGCAGCCTCAAAATGAGTGATCACATTCGCTTGGCCGCTTTGCATGGTCGCACTAATAGCACTCGCTTGTAATTCGACCGGAGCTTTCATATCAAGTAGTGGGGTTGCCAACATGGCGGATTGCCCACCATAAGCACTACCGCTGCCGGCACTTCCGCCAGCATTAAGGTTAATTGCAGGACCAACGATGTGCACGCCACCGGCATCCACTTTGACAAAGCTACCACCCGCTTTTAAGGTCACTTCAGCCCCAGCTTCTACAACGATTTTAGCTCCCGCTTTAAGGCTGATTTCGCGCCCTGTTTGTATCGCGGTCAGTTTAGCCACTTTATGCTGCAATGACCCGCTAATCTCTACACTGCTATCTTTGGTTATGTTATCGCGGCTTTCGCCCTCTACCGTGAGGTGGTGGTTATGTTTAACGTGCGTAAACTGGTCGTTATCCACCGTGAGGTGCTGGTCGTGCTTGATGTGCGCCGTGGCGTCATTGAGCACCAAAGCGTCTAAGTCTTTTTGCGCGTGCAGGTAGATTTTCTCTTGCGCTGCTTGGTCTTCAAAACTCAGCTCGTTAAACCCTTCTCCTTGGTGCGTTTCACTGCGCAGCACGGTTTTGGTTTTGTTATCCGGTAGTGTGTACGGCGCTTTGTTGGTCG